>CAYWLQ010000013.1:0-49693 GCA_964458775.1 uncultured Myxococcales bacterium
GATGTATTGCCCGGAGACCAATTTCTCTTAGCTTCGGACGGTCTCACCGGCTACCTTAAAGAAGAAGAAATGGTGCCGATTATCGACAGCTGCCGCGATGACATGAAACAAATAACCTCCAAGTTCATCGATTTGGCAAATCAAAGAGGCGGCAAAGATAATATTACGAATATCATAGTTCGTATAGTTGATGAGAATGACGAGAGCACAGCTCTTATGAGGGAAGTTAACCTCAAAATCGAAACCATTCGCAATATGCCTCTTTTCCGATATCTATCCTACAAAGAACTTGTAAGAATTATGAATATCACCAAAGCGGTTAAACTGACAAAGGGTGAGCAAATAATTCGAGACGGCGAAATAGGAGAAGATCTTTTTATTATTCTGCGAGGGTCGGTCGACGTACTCAAAGGTGATAAGCTGCTTGTAACCCTAATAGCCGGAGATCATTTCGGCGAAATGGCACTGGTAGATAAAGCACCTCGTTCGGCCGATGTAGTAGCCGCCTCAGACGCTGAGCTTCTAAAAATTTCAAGAAATGACTTTTTTGAAATAATAAGAAAAGAATCACAACTTGCATCAAAACTTCTCTGGAGCTTTGTCCAAGTGCTCTCGGTTCGTTTGAGAAAAACAAACAAAGAACTGTCTGACGTAAAAGGTGCTGCAGAATTCGAAGACCTAACCGAAGAGCTGTTCAATTTAGCTCACCTGGCAAGCGGAGAAGCCGACAAGAAATAGTGATTTGGACCATTGAGCAGGGATCTGGCGCCTAAGAGAACAATGAAGGATTAGGGCGAACTTGATGTCACGGGTCAGTTTGCAGTACCTTTCTTAAACTACTCCATCATCCTGTCGCGAACAAAGGGACCGTGCCCGTGAAGATCGTTCCATGGACCGTCAGACGGAGCCCCGATATTCAATATACAACTAAGGTCCGTACATCCGTCCAGTTTCCAAGCTGTCCAACTGATAGATGCACCGTTCATCCAGTTGTGCCAAAGTTGCGCTTCGTCTTCGCAAACGCTGCCGGTTACACCGCCGTCGGCGTTGGTGGCACCCCATTCGGTAACAAACATCGGGAGCCCGCTTTCCAACGCTTGTTGTGCATCCTCGCGCAACCATTCCGTATGAGTACACGAATAGAAATGAAGCGTGTACATTAGATTTGATCCTCCAACCCGGTTATCAACAACATCCAGAACGCCCTGGGACCACCGCGGGGTTCCCAGAATAATTACATTGTCCGGGTCATGGGAACGGATCGTTGAGACAATTGCCTCGTGATACGGTTTGACAACTTGCACCCAATCCAAATCCAACGGTTCGTTGTAGGTTTCGTAGAGCACGTTGGGCACGTGACCGTAGGTTTCCGCGATGTCCGCAAAAAACGCGCTTGCTTGCGGCTGATGGTCTTCCGCCGTGTGATCATGCCAATCGACCAACACATAAACTCCTGCCGCGATCGCGTTTTCGATTATGGTCACAACCTGCCTTCTAGCTTTATCCGGGTCTTGCAAGTAGGCACCGCGCGGCTCAATACCCATGGCGGCACGAATGATCTTTAGGTTCCAGTTGTCTCGCATCCATTCCAGGGCGGAAAGGCTCTCGGCAAATCCGTCTTCTTCCCAGTTAAGCCACATACTGCTCGGCCCCTTAAGCTGGACATCATTGCCGCACTGATCCTGAAGATGAGTACCGACCACTTGAAGCTGCCCATATCGCTCCACCGGTGTGCCTTGTTCCGGACATAGATCGGCACCCGTATCTGAATCTGTGTCTGCATCCGTATCGGCATCACTATCCGAATCTGTATCAGCAATTGTATCTGAGTCCGTGTCTGTGTCTGTGTCTGCGTCTGCGTCGGCATCGGCATCGGCATCGGCATCGGCATCAGCGTCTGTGTCGGCATCACTATCCGCATCGGCGTCCGTGTCGGAATCCGCATCGGCATCACTATCCGCATCGGTGTCCGCATCCGCGTCCGTATCGGAATCGGCGTCCGCGTCGGAATCCGCGTCTGCATCACTATCCGCATCGGTGTCCGTATCCGCGTCCGTGTCGGCATCCGCATCAGCATCTGCATCCGTGTCAGAATCCGCGTCCGTATCAGAATCTGACCCCGTATTGGTATCATTTTCTGTTCCCGTATCTAAAGTTGCATCAGCGGACTCGCCGTTGCTGCAGCTCAACGCCCCGCTGACGGCCCACCCAATAAAACACCATGTAAAAATTAGTCTTTTCATTTAACTCTCCTTAAGCTTCAAGAATTGTCATTCAGGGAAATACGGCATACGGCGGAATTGAAAAGCACACGCAGTAAGCCGCTCGAACGCATATTGCAAGAAATGCACCAGAACCCCGGCGTCAGGCCAAATAAACGCATTTTTGGGGCAAGTCCATTACATCGCTGTATCGGACAGGTATGCTTTCCACAAAAAAAATGTTATTGTTATCTCATGACGTTGTGCAAGGCACGCATTGGAAAAGGATATACCCATGAAATTGAAATCTAAGATCTTGGCCGTCGCTTTTTCTTTTTTTGCAACAATGCTCATATTCAGCAGCAAAACAAATGCCTACACAGGAGAACATGTAGATAAAAACAAAGTTGTCGGAGGATATTTGAGCAGCGGTTTTGCCTTTGTGGCCGGAGAGGGTTACGAAGATCTATGGAACAGTATCATCATCAATAGGAATGATCGCACCGCCAAGTTTGCAACAGGCGGCGGCGCTTATTTTGACTACTACTTTACATCTATGTTCGGTATTGAGGCCGGTTTGGAATTTTTGACCAAAGGAATTAGGTTTTCTGACGACGATATTCGCTTAAAGGAATCTCTTGTTTATATGGGAATACCAGTGTGTTTCAAAATCGACTATCGCCATTTTCAGGCGGCTGTGGGTTTAGAACTTTTTGTGGCTCTTTCAGGACAAACCACGGTTAAAGACACCGATTTAGATTCTGTAACTAAAACAAAATGGAACGACCGTGACAGATGGCAATACGTTCATCGCGTTAATTTCGGTCCCAAAATTGTCTTAGGATATGCCGTGCCGGTGGGACCGATTTATATTGTTCCTAGTATGTCCTGGAGTATTCACCTTATCAACGATTTGAATAATGATGAAATACATAGAGACAATCCGCTGATTCCTGACGATGAAAAACTTAATATGCGTGCAAACAATTTAATGTTTAACGTGGGTGTCGAATGGGGGTTCTAATTTTGAGAGGTCAGAAAATATGCCTCACCAAATAAAACTGGTAACCACCATAAAAGAGCGATGCCGAGTATGTTATACCTGCGTCAGAGACTGTCCGGCCAAGGCGATTAGAATATCAGGAGGCCAGGCAGAGGTCATTACGGAGAGATGTATCGGCTGCGGCCATTGTATTTCGGTTTGCAGCCAAAACGCAAAACAGCCCTACGACTCCATTCCCGAAGTCCGAAAGTTGCTTAGCGGTCCGGATCCTGTTGCAGCTATTGTAGCACCCAGTTTTCCTGCGAGTTTCCCGGATGTCGACGAGCGTGTTTTTGTCGGCGTTTTGAAACAACTTGGATTTTCCCTTGTCTGCGAAACCGCTTTCGGAGCGGACATGACGGCAGCCGCCTATCGCAGTGTTCTTGAGGGTTTAAAACGTCCGGGGCGTATAGGAACAACCTGTCCGGCTGTGGTATCCTTCATTCAAAAATACCATCCGAGTTTAACGGATCGACTGCTGCCCATAGCCTCTCCGATGATAGCCGCTGCCAGGTATCTTCATCGCGCACACGGCAAGAATTTGAAAATAGTATTTATCGGGCCTTGTATTGCAAAAAAAGCCGAAGCAGCTACGACAGAAACAACAAGGGACGTAGACGCTGTTTTAACCTTTATCGAACTAAACAAGATGGTTGCCAAAGCCGACTTTTCTTTTAACTCGCCTAAAGTAACACCTTGTGATTTTGATCCTCCTAAGCCCGGATTGGGAATGCTTTTTGCTGTAAGTCGGGGCATTCTACAGGCTGCCGGAACCCATGAAGATTTGTTGGACGGAAACGTCGTTGCCGCAGACGGTCGCAGTCATTTTATTCAGGCAATAAAAGAATTTGAAGCCGGAGCATTGGATACACGACTTTTGGAAGTACTTTGTTGCAACGGTTGTATTATGGGTCCAGGAATGAGTTGCGAAACACCGTTTTTCCGCCGAAGATTTGCAGTTAGCGAACGCACACGAAAACAGCTTGGCAAGACAGTTTCTGACAACGACAAGCCTCAGTTTTTTTTAGACGAAAATGAATTATTTGTTTCGTTTAAAGCCGATGACCGAAGAATTCCTCAACCATCCGAAGAAGGTATCGAAGAGATTATGCAAAAGATGGGAAAGTTCGGTCCCGAGGACGAACTTGATTGCGGAGCGTGCGGATACGATACTTGCAGGGCGCATGCCGTAGCTATTTTGCGAGGGTTGGCTGAGTCGGAAATGTGTCTTCCGTTTGTAATCGAACAGCTCAAAACCTCATTGCAAGAGTTAAACTTGTCCAATGATCTTCTTAAATCAACAAAAGAAGCACTGTTAAACGCAGAAAAGCTTGCCGGCATAGGAAGGTTTTCTGCCGGTATTGCTCACGAGATCAACAATCCGCTTGGTGTTATTTTGCTATATACCAAATTGCTGATGGACGATTTGCCTCCTGATTTTGAGCATATTGATGATTTGGCAATGATAGAGGAACAGGCAAATCGATGTAAGACTATTGTATCGGGATTGCTTAACTTTACCAGGCAGCGCAAACTGTCACTTAAGCCCACTGAGATATGCAAACTAATCGACCACAGCTTAGGTGCCGTATTGGTTCCTGATAATGTTACGATTTCGTCCTCGCACAGTGCAAACGAACCTTGGATAGAAGTTGATTCGGACCAGATTGTTCAGGTCCTTACAAATCTTATTATAAACGCAGTAGAAGCCATGCCCGATGGCGGAAATATCAAGGTTTCCACCGAGGACGACCATGATAGGGTTTATATAAAGGTCGAAGACAAAGGAACAGGCATACCCGAAGATGTTCTCAAAAAGATATTTGAACCTCTCTTTACCACCAAGCAAATCGGCAAGGGCACAGGACTGGGGCTTGCTGTTACCTACGGTATCGTTAAAATGCACGGCGGTAAAATAGACGTTATTACCAACGCTGATATTACAAAGGGACCTACCGGTACAACCTTCAAAGTATCTTTACCGAGAAAAAGACCTGCTACTGCAACTGATGATGTTTTTGGAAGTGAGAAATAGTTTATGGATAACGTAAAGGTTTTAATTGTAGATGACGAGCTTGGTATGCGCGTGGGAGCAGCTCGAGTATTAAAAAAAACCAAAGCTGTATTTCCCGAACTCGAACTTTGCCTTGACTATCAATGCGATACCGCATCGACAGGAGAAGAAGCAATAGACGTCTTAAGACAAAATCAATACGATTTGGTTTTGCTTGATTACAAACTCCCAGGCATCAGCGGCTTGGAGGTTCTTGACTTAATAAAATCCGAAAAAATAGAGGTTACCGCCATAATGATGACGGCATATGCCTCACTGGAAGTAGCTGTCAGCGCCACCAAAAACGGAGCCTTTGATTTTTTGGCCAAACCGTTTTCACCGGCAGAACTGGAGAGCGTTGTTCAGAAAGCGGCTGCTGCCCTATTATCAGCCAAACGCGCCAAACAATTAGCGTCTGAAAAACGACGTGTAAGATTTGAGTTTATATCGGTCTTGGCCCATGAGCTTAAGTCTCCCTTGGCTGCTGTGGAGAGTTATCTAAACCTGATGAAAACACACGCCCTAGGAGAGCAAATAGTTGACTATGACAGCATAGTAGAACGCTCTATGATCCGCCTGGACGGGATGAGAAGACTAATTTTAGATCTGTTAGATTTAACGCGCATAGAATCAGGGGAAAAAACGAGAAACACGGTTTTATTGGATGTTATTACACATATAAACGCAGCTGTCGAAAACGTATCTGTCGAAGCTGAAAAGAGAAACATCTCGATAGATGTAGCAGCTCCGGCTTCGGCTATGTTTTGGGGGGATGCCGGAGAAATTCAAATTATCTGCAACAACCTGGTATCCAATGCGGTTAAATACAACCGCGAAAACGGCAGCGTCAAAATCAGCGCTCAATTGATAGATGACCTGCTGACCGTAAAGGTTTCTGATACCGGCATCGGCATAGAAAAAGAAGATATAGAGCGACTGTTTTCGGCTTTCAGCAGAATAAGAAACAAAAAAACCGAGAACATCCACGGCAGCGGACTGGGCCTGTCAATTCTAAAAAAGCTGGTGGAAATGTACGAAGGCTCAATAAAACTCGAAAGCGAACCCGATGTAGGCAGCACGTTCACTGTTGTGCTGAAGAATATAATTTCTGTCTAAAAATGTTCTGCTGAGAATTAGCGCTTTAACGTAAACCCGGCGTATAGTTTTGTCCTACAGCCTCAGCATTTCGACTACAAACTCGGCTGACCATATCTACCTTCCTCCTCAACGGCGTGTGTCCATACCTGTTTCAGTTGAATAAAAAGAATAGACCATGTAATAGCGGACCATTCGAAGAACAATTTGTTTTTTATTTGCCGAGCAAAAAATCAACATATCGACATTATCAAAATATTTAGACTTTGGATTTGAATTTAGAAAATGGCATTTATTTTAACTACCAGCGAAAAATCAGTTCACAGCACAAAACATTGATGTTATTAAATTATGAAGATTTTCGATGGGTACTTAGAAGACGCTGGTCATTGTTACTGCCAGCTTATGCTTTTGGAGCAGATGGATAGGATTGAGCCATACAGCGAGCAGAGACTGCGCAAAGTTGGGATTTTTTTAAACAACTCAACATTTGGCAAATTGTTTACCTTTATGAAACCACTCTCTTGCAATGATATGGAGTTCTATCGTTCGAGTTCCTGTAGAGTTTTCTTATATTGTTTTTTGTCGGCCGGTTAAATATTATTTTATAAAGCAGTATTAGTTTGAAATAAAATTGTAATTACAAGGCAGCTCTGGATAATATCCCTTGAGTAAAAAGAAAAATTCACTTGGCGGATGGTTGATTATAATTTTTATCATTATAATTGGCGCAGCCCATTCCGCCTTTTTTGTTATTGGGTTTGTTGGCATGATAATTTACTGGGTGATAAAAAAAATTAGTGTCAACAACAATCCAACAACGCCGAAAGTGCACATAACCGTTTCAAGGGGAATATTAGGCAATGATAGCGATGACTGCAGAAAACGAAATCCTGGGTATCTAGCCAAAAGCCGAGTTGCTGATGACTTATGGATATCTCCTGGACAGGCAGTAAAGGTGGGCAAATTCACGATTCCTGGTGGAATGATTTATGTTGGCAGAGGATTGGCCGCAGTCGCTGACCATCGTGGAGATGAGCCCGCTTTGATCGATCCACAACTTCAAGTCGCGTCCAAAAATCCCGATTATCAAGGGAATTCCATGACGTACTATCCATACTATTCCGGTATTACGCCAGTATCTCGGTTAGCCTATCTTGACTGGCTTGCGAACGGACGAAATAAACCCGACATTAGCATCGGCTACGTTTTTCTTTTCTTCTACGGACTTGAGCGTCGACTACTATTCGAAGCACAGAGGTCCGTTTCCGCGAAATCAGATGCGACCGCGATAATATCTGAGGTGAGACGACTACTCGCAATTTATGGGCATAGCAAGTCTTTCAAGAACTATGCTTCGCGTTTTATCGAGGTCTCTCAAATTCTTTTCGATGGAAACCGAGTTTATGAAAATGAACCAACCTACGAAACCAGAGGAGGAGAATATCCTTACGATGTCAAGCTTGCACTTTCCCAGTTGGTTGCGGACGGAAAACCAATTCCAGAAAAGTGGGCGTTGGCTTGGTATCTTGGATCTCCTACCACGCGGCTTCGCAAGCCCGCAACTCGATGTCAGACAGAATTTAGGCAGTTGTTTCAGCTACGATACAAGAAAATCCACGGAAATGGAATGGCAATTCAGCCTAATAAAACCCGTCTTAAGCTGGAATATCGTCCGGCCAGCGCGTCATTTAGGGGCAGCCTCAATATACCGGTACCTGATCTTCCTGATGTAACCGCATTGTCACGACCTCTAAATCAACTGATTACGATTGCGGAAGATTGTTACAATGATTTAGACCCATACAGCCGCTGGCTCGACAAGAATCCCGATAAACCTAAACATCCGGCCGGATTGGGACAGCTCCCGCAAGATCTGTTGTCACAACTAAATTACAAAGAAATGAACTCAATATTCGAAAGGTTGAATGGGCTTCTGAAAGGTCAAACAATTGCTGTTGTCGAGGGTTCGAAGATTATAGCATCATGGCCGAGTACGACATCAGGCCAAATGACCAAGAAGGAAACTACCGGCCTCTTGCAACTTCTTGAAAAAGCCAGGCTGGGAATCGAGCCCGATGTGCGTTTCGGTGGTAGTACAATTTCCAGTACTCAAAAAGTCGTCCTTTTTAAACTTCCCGAAGAGTATCCTACAACTCCTTCTACCGAATACAAAGCCGCTGTTGTGCTTCTTCGGATAGCTGCCGCTGTCGCTGCGGCAGATGGTTCAGTTGACAAAACAGAGGAGGCACATCTTCAACACCATTTAGAGACAGCACTCAATTTAAGTCATGGTGAACGAATACGACTGAACGCCTATTGGAAATGGCTTGTTGAAACAACTCCCAGGTTGACAGGGTTGAAAACCCGTCTTGAGCAGCTCGATAAAAGCTCAAAACAAGTACTTGCCAATTTTGCGGTTGATGTTGCCGGTGCTGATGGAATTATTGATCCAGGTGAAATAAAAACAGTGCGTTCTATTTACAAGCTCTTAGAAATGGACCCCGAACAGGTTTTTGGCGACATCCATGCGATGACTGTGGGAACACCGTCTCCGGCGGTTGAACCGGTTACCGTCAGGAAAGCGAAGCCGGGTCCTGTTGGATTTTCAATACCGCAATCTCCGAAAACAGAAGTGCAACGACAGCCGGAATTTCAACTTGATAAAAACATCATAGCCGCAAAGATGGCCGAAACAGCAGCTGTTTCGAATCTGCTGTCTGAAATATTCATCGAAGAATCTTCAGTAGACCTTCTGGCTAAAATATCAGACAGTTTTGCAGACACACCAACCGTTGCCAATCTTGATCGATCGCATTCCGGCTTACTGAAAGCATTGTTTAAGAAAGGAATATGGACGAGGAGCGAATTTGAAAAACTAGCCGCGGAATATAGCCTTCTTCCGGATGGTGCGATTGACACGATCAATGAAGCTGCTTTTGAGCTTTGTGATGAACCGGTTCTGGAAGGCGATGATCCAATCGAAATTAACTTGGAACTGATGGAGGATATGTCCGCATGAACGACAATAGCAAAATCCGCCCACGTGTTCGCGATGCCGTTATACAGTCTTTGAAGGCGGGGGTGGTACCTCGAATTGGTCAACAGCATATTCAGGTGGGGCGCGCAAAAGAAGTCGAAGCACTACTTGGAGATATCGAACGAATCGCGGATAAGGGATCGGCAATCCGATTTATTATCGGAGAATACGGATCGGGTAAAACATTCTTCCTTTATCTAATCCGTTCAATTGCGATGGAGAAGCACTTGGTTGCGGTCCATGCAGACCTGAATGTGGACAGACGAATTCATGCGTCGGGGGGGCAAGCGCGGTCATTATATCAGGAGTTAATGCGCAACCTATCGACACGTGCAAAACCGGATGGAGGTGCGATTTCTTCAGTTGTTGAGAAGTTTGTTTCTACAGCGTTGAACGAAGCCGCGAGTCATGGGGGCAATCCTGAAATAATTATTCGTGACAAGCTGTCCCAGCTCACGGAGATGGTTGGCGGATACGATTTTGCGGAGGTTATCGCGGCCTACTGGCGTGGTCATGACACCGGAGACGAAATTCTTAAGACAAATGCGCTGCGGTGGCTTCGTGCCGAATTTTCAACAAAAACCGATGCGCGGTCTGCTTTAGGTGTTCGAACAATTGTTGATGACGCAAATTTCTACGACCATCTCAAACTATTCGCGCGTTTTGTAACGTTGTCCGGTTATTCCGGTTTACTGGTCTGCCTTGATGAAATGGTCAATTTGTACAAGCTCGCGAGCGGACGTGCTCGAAACTCAAACTACGAGCAAATTTTGCGTATTCTGAACGACTGTCTCCAGGGATCGGCCTATGGCTTAGGTTTTCTTTTCGGGGGAACTCCCGAATTCCTGTTGGACACTCGTCGAGGTCTCTATAGTTATTCTGCGTTACAAACCCGTCTCGCAGAGAATACTTTTGCTGTGAATGGACTCGTCGATTATTCTGGACCGGTATTAAAACTCAGTAATCTGTCTCCCGAAGACCTCTATGTCTTACTGGGGAAAATTAGACATATCTATGCCGGCGGCACGTCGAGTGCCTATCTCGTGCCGGACGAAGCTCTTGCAGCGTTCATGGAACATTGTTCAAAAAAAATCGGTGAAGCCTATTTTCGTACACCGCGCAATACCATAACGGCCTTTATCAATATGCTTGCGGTACTCGAGCAGAATCCGGGGGTGAAGTGGAACGACTTGATTGGGCAGGTTGCAATACATAAAGATTCGAATCCTGATCTCGAACCTCTTGAGGGGGATAATACTGCCGAGGACGATGATGAACTATCCTCATTCAGACTCTAATCCCACCGGCTCTTCAATATTCTCCAAACTGAACTGTGGAGTTCAAAAATGGATTTGGGATAAAGGATGGACGGCATTGCGCCCGATTCAAGAAGAAGCGGCAAAGCCAATTCTTGATGGCTCTAAAGATGTGATCATCGCTGCTGCGACAGCGGGCGGAAAAACTGAAGCTGCATTTCTGCCGATCGTTTCGCTGATCGCGGACAAATCATCGACGGGCATACGTTGCCTGTGTGTGAGCCCTCTAAAGGCACTGATAAATGATCAATTCAGTCGACTGGAACACCTCTGCGGTTATGCAGAAGTTCCTGTTCATCGGTGGCATGGGGATGTTTCTTCCACAAGTAAGAAGGAACTGTTGAAGAATCCAGCCGGTATTCTAATTATTACGCCGGAATCACTTGAGGCTTTTTTTGTTTTGCGCGGGTCGAGCGTACCCAAACTATTCGCCGGACTGGATTTTGTTGTAGTTGACGAACTTCACGCGTTCATCGGAAGCGAAAGAGGGCGACAGTTACAATCGCTCCTTCATCGCATTGAGTTGACAATACGAAGAAATATTCCTCGGATCGGATTATCAGCGACGTTGGGTGATATAAATTTAGCCGCGGACTTTTTGAGGCCGGGAAAGCCTGATGAGGTTGTACGAATTGTTTCTTCAGACGAAGAGCAGGAGATCAAACTCCAACTTCGCGGATACAAAAGAACTGCGCCTCGACTTACGCCCAAAGAGGCGGTCAAAGCGGAAAGCGAAGGGCGCGAGGTCAATCCGGAAGATGTACTTACCGGAGATCGTCTGGATATTGCAGACCATTTGTTTAGGACACTGAGAGGAACGGACAACCTGATCTTTGCCAATAGTCGAACAGTAGTTGAAGAGATTTCGGATTGCTTGAGACGGAAATCAGAGAGACAACGAGTCCCGAATGAATTCTTGCCTCATCATGGTTCGTTGTCAAAAGAGCTTCGTGAGGACGCGGAATCGTTGGTGAAGAGCAAAGAACGACCGGGGAATATTATCTGTACGACTACCTTGGAGTTGGGAATAGATATCGGTGATGTGAACAGCATTGCACAGATCGGTACACCGCCCAGTGTCTCATCAATGAGGCAACGATTGGGGAGATCCGGACGAAGAGAAGGCAAGTCCGCAACAATGCGAATTTACGTCATTGAAAACGAAATAACTCCCAAAACCTCCCTTCAGGATGCTCTTCGTGCAGAGCTAGTCCAGTCAATCGCGATGGTGAACCTTTTACTCGACAAATGGAACGAATCGCCGACATCCGAAAAACTTCATTTATCTACACTGGTCCAGCAGATTCTTTCACTTATTGCGCAATACGGAGGGATATCCGCTAGAGAGGCATGGCGAGCACTGTGTCAATCAGGGCCGTTTAATCGAATAGATCAATCGATGTTCGGGGTGCTCCTGAGGGAACTTGGTCGTCACGACCTAATCGTGCAGACTCATGACGGAGAAATCGTCATCGGTCTGACTGGGGAAAAAATTGTCGGTCACTACGACTTTTTTTCCGCTTTCTTCTCACCAGAAGAATTTCGCCTGGTTACTGCAGGAAAGATACTCGGCTCTCTACCGATCAACGAGCCGGTTGCAGAAGGAATGTATCTTATTTTTGCAGGACGGCGCTGGAAGATTTTGAATATCGATTTTGAAGCAAAAGTTATTGATCTTGGCGCAGCAGCGGGTGGTAATCCGCCCAAGTTCAGCAGCGGCGGTATCGCGGTGGATGATAAAATTAGAGAAGAGATGTTTCGAATCTATTGTTCTACTGATGTACCCATCTATTTAGATGCTACCGCTCAGAGCCTTCTCTCAGAAGGACGGGAAAATTTTCGACGTTCCGGCCTTCTAGAACATTCGGTTATACAGGTAGGAAGCGATGTCCTTATCTTTCCCTGGCGAGGGGATAGAATTCTCGGAACATTGAACCTTCAGCTCACAGAGCAAGGTTTTGATGTGTCAAACGAAGGAATAGCACTTTTGATTATCGGGACGATAACCCAGAAAGTTCTTTCACACATAAAAACGCTGATAAAATCCGGACCGGCGAATCCTATCGAATTGGCTCGAAAAGTGAAAAATAAAGAAACGGGGAAATATGATCATTTCTTGCCCCAAGAACTTTTGTCTCAAGATTATGCGTCGGGGATGCTCGACGTTCAGGGTGCATGGAAAACCCTGTCGAACTTGCTACAGCACTGCGATTGCGCTGCAGTCGAAGATGAAAAAATGGAGCGTTTGTAATGCACCGTAACCCTGGGCGCTACAATCTTCACCGCCTCGGTTGGGCCGCATTTGAAGACCTTTGTATGCAAGTGATGCGAGTCATTCTGGGAGAAACGTGTACAAGGTATAGGCCCGGCCCTGATGCAGGTAGAGACGGATGGTTTCGAGGAAACGCAAGTAACAGGCTCGTCGCTGAATGCAATTTGAACGGGAATTTTGTTATTCAATGCAAGCATACCTCTTTGCAACACGAACCTCTTCAAATCAGTTTGCTTAACAGTGAAATTGCGAAGATTGAGAAGATCGCAGCTGTGGAACCATGTCATTATCTTCTAATGACCAATCGACAGGTGTCGGCAATAAGCGATCAGAACATTCGAGAAAAATTTGAATCCATTGCCGGAGTGAAAAGCTGTTGGGTTTTTTCTGAAACATGGATAGAGGATACGATTGATGCTCACCCTCGTTTGCTGAGACTGGTTCCGAGGCTTTATGGAATAGGTGACCTTTCTCAAATAATCTCATCTACGATCCAGCAACAGACCGAGGCGATAATCGAAGATCTCATGCCGTCTTTTCGAACGTTCGTTCCGACAGAATCATATAGAAAAGCAGATACAACGTTGAACGAGCATGGTTTTGTCGTGCTTGTTGGACCACCAGCATCTGGCAAATCTGCTATTGCTGCGAATTTGTGCATGGTCACGGCAGCTCAAGATGGAACTGTCAGAGTGCTTCGTATCGAACAAGCCGACCAGTTTAAAGAAACGTGGTCACCCCATGATCCCAACACCATTTACTGGGTGGACGATGTATTTGGAGAAACGACTCTGGATGACAGACGCCTGAAAGAATGGTCCACCGCACTTGAAAAAGTTGAAGCCGCCCGCAAACGAGGAGCACGAATAATATTCTGTACGCGAGACTACATTCTTGCAGCGGCAGAGCAAAAGCTGAAGAAATCAAGACTTGAGATAGTAAATGATGCGAGAGTTCGCGTTGATGTTACCGCTTTGTCTACTACGGAAAAGGAATCCATTCTGTACAACCATATCAAGGAGGGCGACATCAGTTCGGAACAAAAGGGAAAACTAAAAAGTCACCTCGAGTATGTTGCCGGTTTGTCCTCCTTTCTGCCGGAGCTTGCTCGTCGTCTTGGTAACAAAAGATTTCATAAAAATGTGAAATACAATCGACTGAGCCTTAAGGAGTTCTTTGATAAACCCGTCCAGCACTTTAAAGACGTAATTCACGGTATTGCAAAGAGTGAGACTGCTGCACTTGCCGTCTGTCTAATGAGGAATAACTCAGTACCTGATCCTATCACGGACAGCGCTATTCCTGACGTTGTCTTAAGCACGTACGGCGTAACGAAGCACCAGATTGAGGAAGCGTTTGAAGCGCTCGAAGGAAGCTTGGTAAAAAGGGAACGACAAAAAACCTCGCAAGTTTGGAGGCTTCATCATCCGTCGATGATCGAAGCACTACAAGAGGAGTTGTCGACGAAATCGTCGAAAATGATTCTGTATCTACGAGGTGCCCAATTCATTTCGATACTGCGCGACACGACTACGATACTGCGCGACACGACTACCATTCCGACGTATCCGAATAGTCGGCTCGTCTTTTTGCCCAATACAGTTTATTGCGAGCTGATTGAACGTTTTGGCAAGGCTGAACGCACAAACATAGACGGCATCGCTTCGTATCTTGCAAAGCGCGCATCGGATGAATTCCTTCGGCTACTTGACAAGGACAATCCCTCAATAATCGACAGAGCGCTTGGCGTTCTTCCTGAACCTATTGAGGAAGACTGTGCTCCACTGCTTGCCGTTCGTCTTAAGAATATTTCAGACGGCGATCTGTTTGATGAGCGAAGGCAAGACATCATTTCTAAAACACTTTTAGAGTCTGTCGAGGAATCGGGTTGGACCGGATTTCTAAATGTTGATGAAATCGAAACGGTCGTTCCGGCGTTTTTAGAAACTTTTCTACAGGAGGAAATAAAAACTGATTTCAGTTCGCTTGAGACGCTTTACGATTGGTACGCTCAAGATTTCAGTGAAAAAGATTTTGTATATGCTGCAATTGAAGAAATTGAGAGCCAAACTGCCCGACTGCAAATGTTCATCAATTATCGAGGGGTATCGTCTGAATCTATTGAGGCATCTTTAAAAAATACCAGAAGTCGGATTCTTGGTCGTTTAGCTGAGAAACTTGACGAAATTGAGGAGGAAGAGGGAGGACGTGCAGATTACGAATATGACACTTGGAAGGATATGCAAATTGAAGAAGCGCATGCTTTAGAAACAAGTAGATTTTCTGATGTTGACAAATAAATATTTCTGAAACAGCGAACATCAGATGATCGCCTAACCACCAATGAGGATCACCACTATATTATACTTAATTGGTGTCTCGTCTCTAACTTATTACTTACAGTCAGGCTGTTTTTCGAGGATGCTCAAGTAACATTTCTTTCTAATACTGCAATTCTTGATCGAGGGTAACCTCATCGATTAGGTGATCAATATCAGTGCCATCAGCGATCTTTTTTATAGCGGCCGCTAAGCAACGGCACAACTGAAATATGAAACCTTCTTCGACCTTTACGGCTACCGATTCAAGAGGAAACCCGGCACAGGAGGGATATTTCTGCTTTTAGAAAGATGGCGCGGCTAAATCGTGTTTAAATTCTGTTCCTCCCAATACACTGATTTAGTGACATCCTGCTCGCTCTCAAGCTCTTCTTTTATCGGTATCTCATTGCCTGTTTGCTTTGCCCACTCCGTCCTCTTTTCGAAATAGTCTTAGGCAACGTTTTCCCATGAGTCAATGTGGATCGTCTTATTAAAGTATCTTCCAATATCTGTATGTATATAAATAATGACAGACACATGAGAGCATGAGTATCTCGATGTAAAATCGACACTATCTGCGTCCAACTTCCAGCCCTCCACACAGCTGCACACAAATCTATCTTTTACGAAACAGAAAACCTTCCCTCAATAAAACGTAATGCTATATTCGACGCGGACCTAATTGCCGGCGCGGCTTTTTTCTTTGCTTTTTTTTTTGAATCTTAAAGCTTTGCTCAAAAACAAGTATTTGCGGATCTTGCGGAATTACAATTCGACGTGTAGGCGACTTTGGGACAACTTCGGGAACGGATTCTGTGTTGAGTACAATTTCTATTTCTTCTCCTATTTGTCCGCTCAACAGCATCTGGGCTACTCCTTCGGGACTGATTTTGTCTACAACACGTCCCTGAGTAGAAATTGGAATTTCTAACGGCGGATCTGTTTTTACTACCAGTACAAATTTCTGTGTTATTGCCGAACATGTAAGAGTTGCAGTCAGAGGAATGACGAGCATATTGTTGCCTTCGGGTTTGAGAAGCTTTCTAAAGACTACGCTCGAAGATGACGACGGCAAGGTTTTATACCCATCGGGACAGTCTACAGACACCGCAAACTGTTGTCCTTCAATACCCGACAACCCGGTTTGAAGTTTGCCTTCTTTTGACGTCTTTCCTATTGAAGTTTGTTTTAAATAGACGGTTGCTTCCGGTATAGGTTCTCCGCTTAGGTCTTTGACAAAAATATTTAGGTCAACTGACTCAATAAGCGGCGGACTTTTGCAGCAGACAAGAATGATAAGACTGAAAAGTTTTGCTTGTCTTTTCATTGTTTTGCTCCTTGATTATCGGTCAGTATTTTCAAAATCAAGGCTGTCGACTCATCATCAGGACTAATTCTAAGCATCTCTTTGTATATTCCAATCGAGTCATCAATTCGTCCTGCAATCAAAGCATCGATTGCGTTGCGCAAAGAAACGTTGCGTTGAAGATCTATCGATTCTGTCTCAATGATATTTGCTGAGTTATCCTCAATTGCCTGATCAGACAACTTGTCGTTTGTTGAAATTGTTTCTGCAGAAGCCGACTGCATAAGCTCTATAGAAACAACTTTTTTGCCGGTTCGTAAAAAAACAAACCAGAGTAAGAGTATTAAAACCGGAACAAGTAACAAAAGAAGACGATTTTTTTTTGACCTGATAATGTTATCTTTAATTCTTAAAATCCACTTATCGGGTTCAAGCTTAAGACCTTGGTTCCACAATACTGTATGGGTTTCTTCTCCTGCTTTGTCTTTAGACGGACTAAATACAGCACAGACCATGTTTTCTTCGGCTTCTTTCGCACGCAAAAAGGATGTTACCTCTCCGCTTTCGATTTCCGGTTTGATTTTAGCTATTACGGTTTTCATTTCGTGTATGTCATCGGTCATGTCAAACTCCTGCAGTCATCCTCTATTTTGGTAAGACAATCCTCTTGATTCAGCACAAACACTGAACGCGTGACATAGTCACCGCTTTCAGACAGGTCGTCGACACGGCTGATTTCTTTAACTCTGCGTTTTCCGTTTGCACATCGCTCTATTTGAATGATTACGTCAACGGCAGATGCTATCTGTGCTCTTAAAGCAAACAGTGGAAACTTTAGATCATCCATCATAGCCATTGTTTCCAATCTTCGCATTGCATCTTCAGGAGTATCAGCGTGTGCTGTGGTCATGGAGCCTCCGTGACCGGAAGTCATTGCTTGAATTAAATCCATTGCTTCGGCTCCTCTAATTTCGCCTACAACTATCCTGTCAGGCCTCAGTCTTAAAGTGGCCCTGAGCAAATCTCTTATGGTAATTCGTCCGCGCCCTCGCTCGTCCGCGGATCTGGTTTCGAGATAAACGACATGAGGCTTTTGCAGTCTAACTTCTCTGGTATCTTCGATGACAACAATTCGCTCGTCGTCTCTAATCATTGACGATACGGCATTAAGAAGAGAGGTCTTTCCGGTTCCGGTGCCGCCCGAAATAACAATGTTATGTTTTTTATCTACACACCCTCTTAGATATTCCGCAGCATCGACATTAATGCTTGAGGATTTTATCAGCATATCCAAAGTTAAAGGTGTGTGTGAGAATCTCCTAATCGAAGCAATAGGACCGTTTTCCGCCACAGGATCAAGAACAGCTTCCACTCGTGAACCGTCAGGAAGGTGGGCTTCCAATATGGGATGCTCCGGATTTAAAGGTCTTCCCACAAACTGAGCGATATTTGTCAGCGCTGCAAATAGCGCTGCTTTATTTTTAAAAGAAGCATCGGTTTTTTCTATCAGCCCCTTTCGCTCAGCCCATATTTCAAAAGGTCCGTTAATCATTATTTCACCCACTGAAGGATCGTTCATTAAATGAGAAACAGGATCTAAAAAGATTTTAAGAGACTCATTAAAAGCACTCGAAGGTATCATGGAAAATTCTCCTTTATTTCTGACTCAGAAAGGCCAATTACTGCCAATGGTGCATAAATATTGAGCAAATCCAAAAGTTCATTGAGTTCTTGTGACGATCCTTCGAGTTCTGACAAACGCAAAACATTTATTCGCGCATCTCTAAGCCTGTCAGCGCGCACCTGCGCAATTATTAGTCTACGAAGAACGGCTCTCTCATCCTCTGCAATAGCAAGCGCCGCTTCGTAGTAGTAGCTCGCCTCCAAATGAAACCCTCGACTCGTTAATAAATCTCCGTTAGCAAGATGAGAAGCCGACAGCTCCGAAGAGTTTGTATACAAAACTTTGGGTTTCGGTTGTTTTGCACCGCAACCGCTGACTAAAAATAAAAAGACAAACATCAAGATTTTCATTTTGCGTTTGTCCTTGTCATGTTCGAGAAGATCATTTTCCCCAACAGTTCTGTAGGATTATTATCAATCTTAACTACTACTGAGCGAACCAAGTTGACGGAAATGCAAAGCTTAAACATAATTTGTCCTTTTCGTACGCAATAAATCTCGAAGCAAAAACCTCACATCTATGCTTTCGAAAAAACCGCAAAAAAGTTTCCGATTTAATCAATCTTTTTTGATTTTTTTATGGCCGGTCTGTTTTTGTAAAATAAAAAAATATTTCAACCTACAACAAAATGGTGACTTTCCAGTCGTTCTGTATCGATTTCTGTACACACACCTCTTGCAAAATTTTAGGCCGACCGGCCTATCTTGTAGAAAACATATGATGTTTTCGCTGCGGGTTGTAACTATTTAAAATGGCCCAATTTTTGCTTTTTTGGACTCAGCATTTATAAGTCCCAAGGGAGACGATCACGAAACTCGACTGAGGGAATAGGAGGAAACTCATGAGCCCACAAACAAACACACTCTTTGTAACAACTGTTTTTATGATCACCTGCTTGTTGACAGCCGGTTGCAGCAAAAGCACGACAGCAGAAAACGAAACAGACACAGCGACGGCATCTGACATCTCGACCGATTCAGGCGGTGACGGGGACACTGACACCGACACTGATACCGACACCGATACTGATACTGATACCGACACCGATACAGATACAGATACCGACACGGATGTCGACGGCGGAATAGAAGATGGTGATGCCGGCTCCGAGCTCGATCCCGAAATCAAACAATGTATCGCCGCTTACAGCGGATGCGGGGTCTGCAATGGGGATTGTGAGGGCGGCGGTATGGAGATCTGGTGGTATCCGGTCGGTGATACAGAGGATGATCCAATGGCTATCTCCGTAGCGTCCTTCTACTGTTCGGTGTGTGCGCCATGCGGTGCCTCACATCGGATTCGGGACGGTGAAAACATGAGAGACGTCAGCGTGCTGGAGTTCTGCACCTTCCTTCATGAATATATTGAGAGTTGCAATAACTGCCTGACCGCTTATGAAGAATACTATGTCTGAGCGAAAAGAATACGATTTTTCGAAAATGGAAGGCCGCAAAAATCCCTACGTAAAACAATTGAAGAAGCAAGTTACTTTGCGTTTGGGTACAGATGTCATCGAATTTTTTAAAGAGATGTCTATTGAGACGGGAATTCCATACCAGAATTTGATTAATATGTATCTTCGAGACTGTGCTCAATCCCATCGCAAGCTCTCTATCAATTGGAGTTCGTCAGGCAGCAAACAAGAGCTTCAAGGGAACAGCTGACCGTGGATTCCCGCAGTCAGCCGACCCTTAAGCGCGATCGTTACACCCATAAGGAACAACTCAATGAAAGCCATTCGGATAAATTGGAGGCTCAATTGAGATGAAAACCGGCTTCCATTTCAAGACACTTTTTTTGAAATGGAAGGTAGTGTCGGTTGACGAGCGAGTATGTATGATTTTACTTTTTTTATGCAGTGAGGAGACTGATGATCGTAATCCGAAAGAGTACTTCTGAGATGGATACTAACTATGCAGTAAGCCGATTGCCTCTAACAACATTGAGTCTAGACTTCTTTTTCGTTTGCTGAATCGTTTTTATCTGAAGGCTCTGAGTTTTTGGCCTCTGATGCCTTACTTTCTGCTTCAAGCTCTCCGGTAATGCCTTTCTTAAAGTTTCTAATTCCCTCACCCAATCCTTTTCCTAACTTGGGAAGTTTTGAAGCACCGAACAACAGTGCTATTGCAGCGCCGATAATTAACCATTCGGTCATTCCTATTCCAAAAAGTAATATTGCAGCCATGGGTATTGTCATGTCTTGCTCCTTTTTGAGTATCAACGATAATTGTAATCGCCGATCTCCTGTTAGTTCTATATCATTTGCTACAATAATGACAATTGTTGATATTTCTTCGTCGGAGAGTTCTTCTTATTAGCTTCCATGTCATAATTCCGGCGGTTAATATAATAAAAATAATAGCAGGCAAAAAAGCTGCGATCGAAGGTAACATTAGCTTCTGTTCTGCAAAACTCTCTCCAAGTCGTCCCAATAAATGAAAAAGAAGAAAAGCCGACCCGGCTACCGCCCCCGAAAGTGCCGGACTTAAATTTAGAAAGCCGACTGCCGCAACAAGGCCCAAAAAGGTCAAAGAAAAAAATCCGACGGGACCGGCTATTCTTCTCCAAAAAGCATACTGCCTCTCGTTTGCCTCAGAGCTAGAATCTTTGTTTGCAAGAAGCTCAAAGGTCGGAGTGCATAAAAATTGCGGTAAAAAATCAAGTTTGTCACTAAGAGCCTTTTCAATCGAAATGATCAAATCAAAACTCTTAAAAGAAACCGTCGTAACACTAGGCATATTTGCAGCATACGTAATCTTTGAGGCAGTCATGAAAGCACGCCCCGAACTGAACAAGATATGTGCTGACAAATCTTCTTTAATTGAGATTTTTGCTTGCGATGAGGTGATTTCCCATCGCCCTTCAGGAGCATTCCATTCAACAAACACCTTTGAAAAGCTTTCACCGTCGCGCTTTTCGGCAAAAAAAACAAACCCTGGAACAGGACTGTTAAAACGACCCGGCTTAAGCTCTTCCGCCATTTTTGTTTTCAAAACTGATATTACAAGATCACGTGTTTTATTTAGGGCAAACGGGGATAAAAAAATCCATAAACTTGCATTTATCAACGTGGCAACTAATAAAAACCCTACAATGCTTACAATTATTCTGCTTTGTTTTATCCCTAATGCATCTATTGCTATCTGCTCACCGGTCTCTCTCAGCTTTGCAAAAACCGCGAAAAGCGATATTATTACTGCCGGTCCCATAGAAAAAGCCAGCACAGGAACCAAAAGCAGCAACAAAACTATAATAGAAGTACCGGCTCCCAAAGAAATAAACACAGAAGCTGTTCTCATGAGTTGAGTAACCAGAAAGATAATTATTGCACCGAAAAGTGATATTCCAATCCACGGCATCATCAAACTAAGCACATATCTTGAAATTATAGAATTAAACATGATGCAACTATATTTGAACATCTCCTCGTCTTATGCAAAATACGGTGGTATAAGGATTTTTACAAATGAAAGGAGCCCATAGATGGCTAACAACGCAAAAAATACATTTCAAGAAATAATAGCCCTTACCGAAAAGACCTCAAAACTAATGGATGACTTCACCGAATTTGATAAGTCCGAACAGGAGGCAGTGCTGGTATCAGCTTTTGCCGAGCAAACAAAAGATATCGATCCTGATGCAGATGTTCCTATTACCTTAGTTCGAACGGCAGAGATGCTTGTCGGAGTTATGACCGAAAAGTCCGCAGGCGCATTGTGCTCCGGATTGAGCAGCGAAAATGCCACAGTTAGAATGCTTTGCGGTGACGCAATAATGCATGTAGCAGAGGATGATTTAAATTTATTAAAACCGTCTATCGATCAAATACTAAAGAAAGGCGGCACAGCAGCAGAGGAGCTTCCTTTTGTGCTGTTGGAAGTGGACGATCCGGAAGTTCCTCGTATAATCGAAAAATTTTTAAAGAGTCAGGAACCGGAAGTTGTTGCCTCTGCAATAGAAGCGCTCATTGAAATCGGGGATATGCAGTCAGAAAAGGAACTCAAAGCTTTGGTTAATGACAAAAGAGTAGTATCGTTGGATGAAAGCTTAGAAGATGAAACCACAACCATCGGAGAGTTAGCCAAAGATGCGTTGGAGTTGCTCGCAGCCGAAGACCAAGAATAAGCGAATCTGCCGTCACGCCTAAAAAACAAAGTTAAATCATTCTTCAAGCAGTCACTCTGACAAAATCACCGCTAACAAAAAGTGAACATTTCAGGAGAGATCCTAGACTGCTTTCCCCAGAGTGCCTAAACCGAATCAAGACGTCTTAGGATATCCCAATAGGCTCCTCTGTAACCTGCAGCAACTGCGTCTGAGAGAATTTGATTGTCGTTGTAATTATAGTTTTTTGAAGAGTTTGATGGATTGAAAAACAGGAAACGAGAATCATCTCCTATTAGTGATTCAAGTTTAGTTCCGATTTCGTTTGCTATTGTCGGTTCGAGATAAAACAAGGGAGACAAGTCATCTGTTCCGCCTACCAGTCCGTCTCTGTTAGGGTTAGAAAGCAAATCATGGGCCAACGCTGTTTGAGGCCATATTCTTACTCCCAAACTTATGCCTACGCGATCCGCTTCTGAACGTTTCATAAGCTCTACAGCTGACAATACCGAATCATAAGACTCTCCCGGCGCTCCCAGCAATATATCAAACATAACCGCCATGTTGTTTTCTTTACATCTTTTTGCGGTATCCAGAATATCCTTTGGAGAAAAGCTTCGTCCCAGCTTTTTGAGCATTCTGCTGTCCCCGTGATCAACACTAAAGTTTATACCGACACAACCCGCTTGTTTCATCAGTTTTGCGATGTTGGGTGAAAATCTTCCCGGCGTTGCATAGGCATACCACTGTACTTTTTCGGATAGACCTCTTTTTATTATCGATTCACAAACCGAAACAGAATGCTCCTCCGACAGGTTAAATTCGCTATCTGCTGTGTGAAAGCAATAAATACCTTGAGACAAGAGGAACCCAATCTCATCTGCAACAGCCTCAGGAGGACGAAATCTTACATTTTTTCCTTTAGCGACAGGATCGGCACAAAAGGTACACGACATATTGCATCCTCTTGAGGTCTCCACAGCAGCTTGTCCCCCTCGCATAAAATAACGGATATTATCAAAACAATTTCTCTTCATCGGAGGCAACAATGACAAATCCCCAAAAACCGGACTATTTGCTATAAACCTGTTATTAGAATCAATACGACATAGTCCGGGAACATCATCAATCGAAAGTTTGTTTTCAATACGATCTGCAAGCTCAGGAAAGACAAATTCGCCCTCCCCCCAAACACCGGCATCAGCTTCTGTCATAGAAAGTATCTCTTTGGGCATAACAGAAAACCCTGCTCCTCCAAGTACAACAAATCCGTCAGTGTGTTTTCGAATGCATTGCACCAAAGACGCAGCATCCCTTAAAAAAGAATGCCTTGTGGTAAAGGCACAGTCGTCGGTATTACGAATAGAAATTCCGACCAACGGAGCATCACATTTGAAAAAAAACGCCTCAATCGCAGACTCAGCGTTATCCTGCCAAGCCAAGTCCAAAATTTCTGTTTCATGCCCGGCTGCGGTCAATGCTTCTGCAATGTATTCCAACCCTATAGGAGCTATTGGAGGTTTGATTCGGTTGATATTTACCAAAGCTACTTTCATCGTTTTCTCCGGAAATTATAAATAGAAAGTATGCTGAACATATTATTCTTCATAGAAGATTTCAATAGAATCAACATTGTTACCATCCGTAACATGTATTCTATGTTTTCCAGGACAAGGAATCCATTTATCTGCCGGTTCATTGTCTATTAGCCAATTGAGTGTTGAGTCTGTAAATGTTGCAACCAAAGGAGGTCTTTGCAACTCAAGCGGACGATGAGACTCTATAACAAATTTTGCTCCGTTTATCGGTGATATAATTCGCAACACACCTTTATCTATTGTTACTTCATCACAACTTGTTCTTTCTCCTTTTCCCATCGCAGCAGCCCAGGAAACCAGCGGTTTAGGATATACTACTGCTACTTCACCGCAAACCATTTGATGCCAATCGCAGGTTTCATTAGGCAGACGGTTCTTTAAAAACAATTCTTGCTTTTTATGGCTGCAATATGGCCCCGGACGCATTCCGGAAACAGGACAAACAGAAGCAGTAACTATTCCGGAAGGTTTGTTCGGAGCAGAAGGCATTCCGAATTCGGCAGCTATTGCTGAATAGGCTTCGCTAATAAGAGGCGTCGCTCCTTGAACCGAGCGAACCTGAGCAGTAGGTTCTCCGTTAAAGTTTCCGGCCCATACTCCTACTGTATATTCCTTGGTAACACCGAAAGCCCAAAGGTCAGTAAGAGCTCTTGTTGTACCGGTCTTTAATGCCACTGGAAACGGTAGATTCATGGGTACGCTGTCACCGAACATTGGACGTCTCGCATCAGGATCACTGAGAATATCGAAAATAAGATACGAAATTTCCTCTGAAAACACCCTTTCGCGCACTATTGTTTTCTCTCTCCATACGGCACCGTCGCGTCTTCGTGCTTCTTGTACAGTTTTGGGCATTATCGGCTTACCGCCTCTTCCGAAGGTAGTAAAAGCTGTTGCCAAATCTAAAAGCCTTGCATCTGCATGACCGATTGCCAAGCCCCAGTCGTAAAGCTCATCAGGTTTGTTTAGGGTTGTCAGACCTGCTGTTCTAAGTTTGTTAAGTACTGTTTTGATACCGACTCGTTGTAAAGTGTGTACCGCAGAAAGATTGTATGAACCCGCCAACGCTTCTCTGTATCTTGCAAAGCCGTGACTCCTCACATCCTTTGAGTAAAAAGCATGTGTTTCATTGGGCAGAATTACATCATAAGCGATTGTAGCCGGAGTATCTCCTTTCTCGAAGGATGCTCCATATACAAAGGGCTTTAGTGTTGAACCCGGACGAAGGATGGCCGTTACACCGTTGAAGGCACCTTTATTTTTGCGGTCCCAATAATTGCGAGAGCCTATCATAGCCAATACGGCACCATCTCTATTTCTCATTACAACCACCGAAGCTTGAGTCAGGTTTCTCCATGTCAAACTATCTACATGATTAGCAACAATCAATTCGAGACGCCTCTGAAGCGGCAAATCTAAAGTTGTAATAACGTTTACTCCGTTGTTAAAGCTTTTGGGTAAACGTTCTTTGACATAATCAACAAAATGAGGTGCCAAAGAATCGGGATTGTCTTTGGCCAAAGACAGCGGAAGCTTTATTGTTCTGTCATGGGTTTCTTGGTCTATGTAACCGTGTTTTACCATAAGCCCAAGTATATGTTTCCATCTAATATCAACTTCATTTCTGTTTAGAAACGGATTATACTTGCCCGGTCCTCTGGGAATAACGGCCAAAAGAGCACTTTCTCCTACCGAGAGTTCATTTGCCGATTTTCTAAAATAGAATCGCGCCGCAGATTCGGCTCCGTAAACCCCGTTTCCGTAATAAACCATATTGAGATAGTGTTCCAAAATCTGTTTTTTAGACAACTTGCGTTCAAGACTTTTGGTGAGCAATATCTGCTTAAATTTTCCCCACAAAGTGCGTTCTATGTCTGTTGCAAGCCTGGTCAGTTGCATTGAGATTGTGGATCCTCCGTAGGAAACTTTTAAACTTTGTATATTCAACCACAAAGCTCTTGCTAAAGCCGGCCAGTCAATTCCCCCATGCTTATAGAAATTGTTATCTTCTGAAGCTATAGCCGCATTGATCAGATGAGGGGATATTTCTCTGAGCGCTACCCATGTTTCTTTGTTTTTTCCGGCATAGGTTTCACGTCTTAGTAAGTTGCCGTTAGAATCATATATCATCAAAGCCGAAGCGGACTTCTCATCAAGTTTTTCCATTGGAAATCGGATTGTAATAGAGATTATTACAAGAGAACTTATTACAAGCAACGATGTTGCCGTCAAAACACCTATGATTATTAGCTTTGGTGATCTATTTTTAAAACGCTGCATTTCCACGGCAGTTAGATATCATTTAAATTGCAATCAATATGGTTAGCAGAAAAACGAAAGGATGTACGAATAGCTTCTATTTAGAACCTACAACAGACACATTATCAACTGCCCAACCGTAGTTGCCTCCGCCGTCATCAGCAAAGACAAACTTAACTTGAAAAAATTCCTGTCCTGCAATGTGGGCAGTCAAATCTATGGTTTCAGAAGATTCTGTCTTATCAGGGTTAGAATTGTAAGTTGCCAACTTGGTCCACGGCGGGGTATCACCGATAAACCAAACTTCTCCTCGGTCACTTTCGTTTCTCGACAAATCATCAAAATAGTGTGTAAAACTTAGCTCAACTTTTGAGCACCCGCCGACTTCGTATGATGCAGAAACCAATTCTTCATTCATGCCCGAAAATCCTCCTACAACCATGTAGCCGCCTTCCATACCCTTGTGAGAATCGTTTTCGTCTGTCGTGGTAGTATGGTGCCAAGTTTTGCTTTCGTCTACTTCTATAGGATCAGGAGTTCCGGAGCCGGAACCCGAACCCGAACCTGAACCTCCGGCTGTTATCACTTTCCAACCTGTCGGAATTACAGTATCAAAGGTTTCCCATGCCTCAAGATCGCAGGTTGCAGGGTTTTTTTCTGAATCCGAATTGTCTGAAGTATTATCGGAATCCGGCGTTTCGCTATCTTGACTCTCATCCGTTCCGTCATCACCGCAACTCCATATCAATGAAAAAGAAACCGCTCCGACAACCAATAGAAAGATAAGATTTTTCGTCATTTATTACCTCACATTTAAAAACCGAAAAATTAAACAGTTAGAATTATATATAAGGTAAGTTTGATTCGCAATCCAAGAAAACCCAAGGTTTTAAAAACTTCTGATATTTTATAATTTTTAAAACAACAACCGATTATGCCACATTTGCAACTGTTATCTTGGATCGGGTAGGACAGCACCGGTACAAGCTCTTACTTTTGCTTCCACTCCTGACGCGGGATCAACGGGCATTGAATATGGAGGAGTAAAAGCTGTGCGGTTTCCGGTTTGGTTTCCGGATGTATTTGTAAAGATATTATTTCTTGCTGTTACGGCTGTGTAATCTCCATTATACAAGTCAATAGGAGTTTTAACACCGCTAAAGACATTACCCTCTACAAGTATGTTTGCCTCAAAACCTGCACGAATGCAGGTTGAAGAAGTATTACTACTGAAAAGATTGTTTACAACGTGAATTTCGCCGAACCTAACTCGCGGCATTCGCTCTTTAACTCCGTTATCCCACCAATTATAGTAGAATGTTGTTTTTAGATGGTTTCTATCAGTGGTTTTGGAATCAGAATTACCGACGAGATTTGAATACTGATGATTGGAAGATTTGTTTGTATAGCTAAATCTTGTCCATGAAACCGAGATATAGTTTGATGAATTGACTATATCAAAGTTACCGTCCTGGCCGTCTGAGATGTCACAGTGGTCAACCCACACATTTACCGAACCGGAAATACCAAGTGCATCTTGACCGTCTACGTCTACAGCACCCGGTCCGACAATTTTCAAATTTCTAAGAATTACATTGGATTTATTACTAACGGTAAACCATGCCTTAACAACGCTGCCGGGTAATCCGTATATTGTTGTATTGGAACCCACCACTACTCGATTATTGTCAGCTACGTTATCAGCTCCCATTGTTCCTGAAACATAGATTATGTATCTGTCGTCAGATCCTGCATAGTTGATTAGATCCCCAATGTTTGTTACCACAACCTCTGTACCTCCTGAGCCGCCCGTAACCCCGCCGTTTTGGGTTACCCATCCAAGCGGTGTACCTGCTGTGCAATCAGAGTCAGAATCTGAATCTGAATCTGAATCTGCGTCTGCGTCTGCATCTGAATCTGAATCTGCGTCTGCGTCTGCATCCGTGTCGGTATCACTATCTGTATCTGCATCAGCATCCATGTCGGTATCACTATCTGTATCTGTATCTGCATCAGCATCTGTGTCCGCATCACACTCACCGACGGAAATATCGATGCCTGTTATTGTTAGACTGTCGATATTGGCCAAACCTTCTGCTCCAATAGATTCGAGACGAATTTGATTATTTCCCGCTATCAGAGACACTTCGACATTTGCTTTGTCCCAGTTTGTCCATGCACCTGTGGAGACAAAACCAACGTTTCCAAATAAATTACCATTAATGAACAGTGAAGCATTCCGATTTGTCAGCGATGCATATTTCCACGCAAGGGTTGCTGCACTTTCAGAAACAGATGCAACATTCCACTCGATTCCGCTGCCCGTTGCATTTTCGGTATTAAAATAACCTTCCCCTAAAAATCCGGTATGCTCGTTTTCTACAATGCCCTCTCCGCTGCAAAATCCTTGAGTATTCTCTTCGATTACAAGCACATCAGTATCAGCATCTGTATCAGAATCAGTATCTGTATCAGTATCAGTATCTGTATCTGTATCTGTATCAATGTCACTGTCGGTATCGGTATCGGTATCGGTATCGGTATCAGTGTCAGTATCGGTATCTGTGTCAGTATCAGCATCGGCATCTGTATCTGAATCCACATCTGTATCTGAGTCGGCATCCGAATCAGCATCAGTATCAGTATCAGTATCAGTGTCGGCATCAGCATCAGCATCAGCATCAGCATCTGAGTCGGCATCCGAATCAGCATCTGTATCTGAATCAGCATCAGCATCAGTATCAGTGTCGGCATCAGCATCAGCATCAGCATCTGTATCCGTATCTGCGTCTGTGTCTGTATCCGTGTCTGTATCCGTATCCGCGTCTGCATCGGCATCAGCATCTGTATCTGATACACCATCTGTTGTATCTATATCATTGTTGTCATCAGCACTACATGCTGCAATCATGACCAGTATAACAATCCAAATAGCTCTCATCCGTTCCTCCTTAAGGCAGAACTTGCCTTTTACAAAAGAGTTCTACGGATAACACAACGGTTTCGGCGTTTTTTTTGAGATTTAAAGAATTTCTTTTTGTCTTGAGTAACATGTTGATTATGCAATTAATTTCATAAACACAAATTGTTTTTTGTATATTATCTCCAAATTCGGTACGTCTCAACATTAGTATGTTTGAGATGATACACAATCTATTGAGGTAACGGTTGGCCAAACGTATCGCCATATTATTTGCAGCAGTGTTCGCTTTTATGGGCATAGTCGTGATTGCTGCACTGCTATATGTAACCTCAGAATCAGGATCAAAAACCATATCCGAAAAGCTGAAAGCTGATGTTTATCGCCATACCAATATTGAGATATCTCTTGAAAAAATAGGAATTAGTTTGTTTCCCCCTGGGATCAGTGTCAGCGGGATAAAGGGAAAGGATCAGGTCGGTCGATTTGACTGTTCGCTTGATGAAGCAGAATTAAGACCCAGTATATTGTCTTTGCTTGCAGGAAATCTAACTATAGAGGAGGTCTATCTGGGAACTCCAATTTGCTCGGTTACGTTAAAAACACAAGATATGGATTTTCTGTTAGCCAAGCAAGATACACCGTCACAAGATACTTCGTTTAGTTTCTCAAGCATTCCGCGATTTGATCTCTTTGCAATCAGCAATGCTCAGCTGCGTCTCAGCATTGACGATCCAGGCCGAATAGGTAAACTCAATGCGCAAATCTCAGGCTTTGGTTTGGATGTTACCGGAGACATTGACAGCATCGAAATAAGAGGGTTACTGAAGCATTTGGTTGCTGTATGGGAAGAGGAAGACAAACATGCTGAGGAGAAAATACTTGGTCTTGAATTCCGTATAGCCTTAACCGAATACGCTGCGGATATTCGACACCTTAGTGCAAAAGTTGCCGATTCTGAAATAGCATTGAGAGATGCCCATATACCAATCCCGCTTTGGCCCAAAGGCCCTAATGTAGCCGATATTTCAATCAGCCTTCCTCTTGATTCACTCAACAGACTTCCTTTAGGGCTTCCTGAAATGCGGGGGTTTGTTAAATTTCACGGAAACGGTGGAATATATAAGAATAGTGCTGAAAAAATAACAACAACTTCAAAAGGAAAAATTGAGCTGTCCGAAATTGAAGTTGATGATTTCATAGTCGGAGACTTAGTCGCAGATGTGGTTGCGTCGCCATCGGGCATCGCTTTTAAAGATGCTCAATTAAACACTGCTGACGGCAGTATCTTGCTATCCGGGGATATTAACCTACAAGAGAAGACTATTCCCATTACAATTAATGCAAATCTTTTTAACATCGAACTCGGTCGTCTTCTTGAGCAACTTACAGTGGGCGGATCATATGTTACTCAAAACATGACAGGACCTGTTCGATTAGCCGGCACGCTAAATCCTTTCAGTTTGAGAGGCGATATTAAAATAGATGTACGCGACCACATTACGAGAACTGACGGCTTCAGAACAAGAAATCACATGATTGCCTTAGCCTTGCCTAGAACTCTTGTTACCGGCCCGATAACCGTTACTGACACCTATTTTGAGGGGCGAAATTTATCGGTAAAGTCAGGTTCAAGCCAACTTACCGTTAACCTTGCTTTTGATTTTCCGGGCTTTTCTTGGAACCTTAGTGCGGTATCAAAGGATCTTAATCTTTCAGATGTAGGTATGATTTTGGGAATGAGGGTGGCCGGTAACGGCCCGGTTACATGTGACATCTGGGGTCCCATCAATAATCCCAGAATTAGAGGTTCCGGCACATTCGCCAAAGCAGAACTTGAAAATATGGCTTTTGACCGCGCGTCTACAGAAGTCAACTATCACAATATGTTGCTTTCTTTTGACAACCTACAAATTGTTAAAAAGAGCAGCCTTGTAAAAACAAAATCTCTGTCATTTGATTTTAAGCGACCCAAAGGTATTCGCGTTGAAACCAAAATAGATGTGGAGAGAGCAGCAGTAGAAAACCTATTGGAGTTGTTTCATATTGATCCCGACAGATGGGGTAATCCGGCCGGAATGCTGTTTGGAAAACTGGCGGTGAATTATCTTACTGAACCGGAAAATCTTACAGTCAGCGCCGACCTTATTCACGACAAAATTCAGATTTTTGGAGAAAGATTTCGTCCGGATGTTTTTAAAGTTAACTGGAACAACGGTGAACTGGTAGTAACAGAACTTGGGCTTACCAAAGGAAGAGGCACAGTTTATATTACCGGTGCAATGCGACAAGACGGGACAATGAGTTTTGTCGCAAACGTCAACAATGTTAACCTTTCGTCAATCAACCATTCTGCTGTTACAAGCTTGGAAACCAATGCAGCAATAAATGCTTTTGTAGTTGTGGAGGGAACACTAGATCATCCCACTGGAATGATCGAAGTTAGTCTGAGTGAGGCAGAAAGACTTGGCGCTCGCTACGGTCCTTCGTCTCTTTCTCTGACTCTAAATGGAGACAAGTTGTATGGAAAGGGAACCCTGGCCGGCGATTGGGTGCGTTTAGAACACCTGATGTTAGATCTAGCAGCCGCCCGATTTCAGGTGGAAACCTTTGTCAAAGAAATGGATATTATCCCAATAATTGCCTCTACAAGTATTCCCAAGAACACTACGCTAAAACTCACCGGCGATTTGTCTCTGTCCGGAAGCCTCAAAGAAAACTCGTCAATGAGCGGTAACGCAGAGTTGATGCATGTAGATATGACCTATAGCAACTTTACCTTTAAAAATAGAGTACCGATGATAATCCGAATTCGCAACGATAGATTTCGTATTTCAGATACTCGATTTTCCGGTCCTGATATTGCTTTTGATTTTGGCGGTTCAATTGATCTAAACAAGATGAACCTCAAGGTTGTCGGTCTGGCTGATCTTCGTTCTGCAGCTGATATGGTTGACGGCATTTCCAAAACTAACGGCAAACTTCGCTTTGAGCTTTTTGCCGCCGGACCGTTAACTAATCCCGTATTAAGAGGTAACTCACAACTCGAAAACGGAAATGTACGCATCAGCGGTTTTCCTTTTGAGGTTACAGATATTGCGGGCAAAATCTCTCTGTCAACCAAAGTCATTAGATTCTCAGATTTCAGCGCCTCTGCAGCAGGAGGCCAAATAGGTATGGCAGGAGAACTCGACTTATCAGAGGGTCTTTTTAACAATTACACTTTTAGACTGACAGCTCAGAATTTGGAGATAACGCCGTTTAAAACACTAACATTGAAGGCATCAACAACCAAAGACGGTTTGCTTCTATCATCCTCTCAAAAAAACAAACTTCCCTCGGTAACAGGAGATGTTGAGATAAGCTATCTTAGATATACCGAAGACATTAGAGTCCTGGAATTGTCAGATTTGAGCGTAGACCGATTGTCCGGAACTCAGGTTATTGCAAAGAAACCCAAAATTATTGATCCGTTAAAAGACTTCCTTACTTTTGATGTTCGATTGCACGGAACAAAAGATTTAGAGGCCCACAATAACCTTTTTGATGTTAAACTGGCAATTGATGATCGCGAAAAACCCCTTCGCCTGGTCGGCACAAATCAGAATTTTGGTTTTTCGGGAAGAGTTTTAGGTACGGACGGCAAAGTTAGATTTGCCGGAAGACGATTTGATATTAGATATGCGGCCTTGGATTTCTTGGATCCTGATCGCCCGGACAATCCCTATTTTCAAGTTATAACGGAAGGGTCTATTAGGGATTGGAAAGTAAACCTTACAGCAGAGGGAACAACAGAAGAATACGAGCTAAAACTCTCCGCTCAACCATATCTTTCTAAAGAAGACACTGCTTTTTTAGTCTTAACAGGGCTTACTCAAGCCGAAAACAGACAGTTTAATCGAGGTGTCAATTTGGGAATGCCTTTAATCGGACAACTCGGTCCGGGAGGAGGTGAGTTGCCTGTTGAGCTTCAGGTTTACTCTAAATTTTCAGATAATGCCGGAAAGGACACCACAAGAATTGCAATGGGAAGATGGCTTAATGAAGATATTTGGGTTTCAATATCATCCTCAGTGGGGCAAACTCGCGATGTGGAAGCTCAAGTAGATTACAAAATCAATGATCAGCTATCCGTATCAGGCAAGTACGAAGAAGACTACAAACGCACCGGCAATGTGGGTTTGGATTTAAAATTTAGGTTGGAATTTTAGCCTATGCCCTTTCTAAAAGCATTAACGCTGCATATGTACTGCATAACAACCTGTATTATTCTTATTACAATTTTATTCTCGAGTAGCGCCAAATCCGAAAGTAATAATGCAAGTACAGTTCAAACAACCGACGACCCTGATACGAATCAAGATGAATTAGACCAAGATAATAATTCTCAACCCGAATACGTAGAAGACTCAGCATTATTGTCTGACTCGATGACTGCTTTACATTCTCTTAAAGGGGTTTCAAGTTTGATTAGAACGCCGCAAGGTAGTGACACCGTAATTGACCGTCAAGCTGTTGTAAACCTCTCCGGCAGAACTGTAGTCAGTGTTACGGCAAACAACCCGCCGACCGGATTTGATCCGACAACCGACGCAGCTATTCCTCTTGGTATTCCCTTTCATGCGTCAATTGTCCGTGCAGCAGTGCTTCGCTTGTTTAAGACCGGAAAATATAGAGATATAAAAATAGGCGCAAATCCGATAGGATCAGATCAGGTTGAATTGATTATTGATGTTCTTCCTATGTTACGAATAAAAAAACTCACTGTAACGGGAAACGTAAATCTCAAAAACGATGATGCAGCTCGTCTTCTTGACTACAATTCCGGAAGAACAGTTTATCCGGACACCGAGGTATTGGGTGTTTATAAAAAGAGAATACTCGATAAATTGGGTGAGATAGGTTATCGCGAAGCACAGGCGGAACTAAGCTTGTTGACAACATCAGAGCCGGGTGCAGTTGAGCTTCTTGTCGACATAAAAGAGGGAAAGCCTGATATTTATTCTCCGATTATTCTCCGTAATATTCCTCTTGATGTACCGACTAATCTACTTGGAAAAAAATACAAAATTATACGCAACCAGGATAATCTTGATATTTTATCTAAAAAGATCATTGCAAAGCTTTCAAACTTTGGATATTTGGATGCCGTCCTAACCTCCAGCACCGAAAAACAAACAGGCAAAAACACTTATGAATTGACCCTTTTGTTAGAGCCAAAAATAAAATCAAAAATATCTTTCAACGGCAACAAACACTTCTTGTCTCACGAACTCACCGAGTTGCTTAATACGGACGGTTCTCTCAAGACAGATGCCGAAACCGTGAAAAAAAATTCCGCTAAAATTAGACAACATCTAATAGAACATGGATTTTTGTTTGCCGAAGTCTCTGCAATAAGACGATGTCTTGACGGAAAGAATATTAGTATTTTACCGTACGACAAAATATGCCCCAAATCCTTCTCTGAACAGGAGCTGGAATTTCGAATTGTCGAGGGAAGTAATATTGATGTCGTCGATGTAAGGTTTTTAGGAAATACAAGATTTGAAAGCGCAGAACTCAAACAAGAAGTTTTCGCATTTATAACCGAAAAGAACAAAACTGATTCTCTATTTCAACCAATATCTGCAGAAACATTGGATACCATGGGAATATCGGACAAACGTCGTTTTGATGAAGTTCGAACTCCAAAATATAGAGAACCTCGATATCGCAAACAACGTCTATATGTACCGGAGCAATATGCCGAAGTCGCTTCTCATATTACCAGTGTTTATCAAGAGCAGGGTTATCTCTCAGCTGCGGTAAGAGACACATGTGACCTTCAAACTGTCAAACCTATAAAACACAAAGGGATGGTCTTCCTTCCGACAAGGATTACTCGTATTGAAGATGAATTGATGGAAAATGCAAAAGAGAGTGAGTCTCCATGTATATTTGTGAACAGGGAACTCAGCCAAATGATGATCATTATGACGGTCGAAGAAGGTCCGAAAACTTCAATAAGCGAAATCAAATTTAGAGGAAACAGCCGAATTGCTTCATCTGTATTACAGGAAATCACAGGGATATCAGTAGGTGACCCTTTTAACGAATATCAAATGAGAGAGGCTTCGCGCAAGCTAACCGAGAGATATCGTTCATTAGGACATATGTTTGTCGAAATAAGTTGGCAACGCGACTTCTCAGTTGACATGCAACGAGCTGCTGTCAATTACAACATTATCGAAGGTCCCATAGCCAAAGTCGGCCAAATACGAATAGAAGGCGCAGAAGTTACATCCAAAAAGATCATCAGAGAACGATTGTCTTTAAACTCTGATGATGTCATTACACCTGACCGACTTGATAAATCTCAAACACTATTAATGGAACTAGGTATTTTTGACGGAGTAACAGTGGAAATGATTTCTCCGGAAATAGCGGAATCACAAAAAAATATCAGAGTTCAGGTAAAAGAATCAAAACTCCAACATCTTGAACTAAGATGGGGCATTGCAACAGTTGAAGGACTCAGAGGTGCAATAGAATACGGTTTTGGAAATCTGGGAGGCTTTGCTTTAAACGCAACCTTGAGAGCGAGAGCAAACTATCGTGTATTCTTTTTCGGCAATCCTGATTTTGAAGCTCGATATAAAGAAATGTCCTTTGTAGAACAGCTCGAACATCATGTATTGGTCGGATTGGGATCTCCTCATATTCCCAAAACCGACGGCGTGTTGGGCTGGGGAATAGATCTCATCAAAGAGCGTCTTAATAAACCCGGGTTCAGTGCAAGCCGATTTACTTCGTTTCTAAAACTACCCGTCAAAATAGCGCTTGGTCCGAAATATCCTCTGGGCTTGGTCATCACCGGCAAGTATGGAATAGAATATAATCTTGATATCTCAGCAGGCATAAAAACTGAAAACCCGGTATTGATGAGGTATCTTCGATTGCCCCAAGGAACTTCCGCTTTTTCGGTATTGGGACTGAGTATTGCATTAGATTTGAGAGACTCGCCTTTTAATCCTACAAAAGGTTTCTATTTAGCAATTGAGGCAGACTGGGTAAAGTCGTTTTCATTTATTGCTGACTCCGCTAAAGATTGGATAGAAGGAGATCCGATTCCCATCGAGAAACAGTCAAACCTTATCAGAATGATGTCCACAGTGTCAGGCTATGTTCCTATCTTTTCTACAGGTCTGGTGCTTGCAATGTCGGTTTCCGTCGGCTACGTATTTCACCTGAAATCAGAATCAACAACATGGCCTGATCGATATTTTTATGTCGGAGGAGTAAATACATTAAGAGGCTTTCCCGAAGATGACCTGGTACCCGAAGATATTTATCAGAGATGGAAATCCATGCTTAACAACTACGGTTCAGATATTGACGAATTGTTAAACAATCGAGGGGGTGAAGCGATGTTTCTCACCAGGGCAGAATTGAGATTTCCCCTGGCGGCAGGATTCTACGGAGCCGGCTTTGCAGAATTCGGAAATCTTTGGAGAGATCGTAAAAAATTATCCCCCGTTGTTTTTGAACCAGAATTCAAAATAAATTTACGACCGGTGGCCGGTCTAGGACTGCGCTATCAAACACCGCTGGGACCTATTTCGTTTGATCTGGGCATCAATCTAAAACGTCGACCGACCGAGCTGCCGCTAAGCTGGTACATATCAATAGGTACTGCATTTTAGTTTCTTAAGCTTTTCGTCTTTACATAAAACATCAAATCTCTAGGTATCGGTTGCACCTATCGAAACCAAAGCATCAAGCACCAAAGCTTCCGAACCGGCGTCCGTTGCTACCAAAGGATGAATTTCAGCCCGATTGATGCGATCTGACAGATCGTTTACAACTTTTCCAAATTTACAAACCGCCCTTGCTATTTTTTGTAGAGACTGTGTATCAGCATCAATCTCCGCGTAGGCAAATGCTCTTAAAACCTCAGAAGCTGTGACAGGTACCGTAAAAGCAGTAATCGGCTGGGTGTCAGGAATGTCTCCTTTTCCGCAAACAACAATGCGACCGATGACAGGATGGATTTTCATTTTTAACCAAACACGCAAGCCGCCTTCTATTTGCTCAGAAACCAAAATTCCCAAAGACGGCGGAGGCCCCAAAGACTTTCCCAAAGAATCCAAAATTTGTGAGGCTCTGCGAGCGGCTGATGCTCCTGCAATGTTTTTGATTACCGCACCCAGGTTTTGTTTGTTTTCCAATCGAGGCTTGGCCAACTTTAATACGGACATGCCGATTCGTGACGTTACATTTCTCACAGACTCACTTGGAGATTGGCACAAGTGCTCTTCGGGTATTGCCATTCCAAAAGCAGCAAATAACTTCTTTGAGGCCGGTTCTGACAGCAGTCTGGGCGGCGGTTGAACAACCAAAGCTATATCTTTTTGGTTAACTCTTATCGGAATATCTGCAACCGCTTCTTCAAACTGAAATCTATAAGCGAGTTTAAGGGCTAATGCAGCGGCTGTCGGCTCTCCCAGTAAAAAAGATTGTTGTTTGCTTTGAGCAAAGATTTGCCCCGTATCTTCTATTTTCAAGGTAATCGGCATTTGCGAATTCGAAATCTTAAAACCCTGAAGCTCAAGTGCTGTAGCAAGACGAACAGTCACTGCGTTTGACTTTCCTTTCACACCTATTGTTGTCGTCTTTAACATTGTTGTTAATGTTTTAAATCGAGCCGCAGCAGATAATGCATCCAGATTCTCACTCAGACATGCACCGCATTGCATCAACAGTTGTTCAGTCAGCCAAGCATCATTGGGCTTTAAAGACGCTGCTGACGGCGAACACCAAACACCTGCCCACCCTCCGTTTTCAATAACTTTGCGGGTTATTTTCAACAATTCATTGCTAAGGGCCGTTTCAGAAGCTATCAACAATATTCGTATTGAGTTAGAAAAAAACGGTTCGGTATCTTGCTTGAGATCTTTTGGTAAAACACATTCAGTGTCCGCCAAACCAAAATTTGTCAATGTCGACTTCATAAGAGAGGCAGATGTGTTATCGGGAGCTACAACAACGATAGAACCTAAAAGAATATTATTGGAGTCTCGTTTTACCATAATAATGTCAGTTTATCGCGCTTGAAAACATCTGACAATTTATCGGCAAACCGATACTTTTATACCCTGCTCTGTTAGGTCGCTACAAAGCGACTCGACTAGTTCCATTATTCTCTTTTCATTATCCGGCTTGACGGGCATTACTAATATTACCTTCGATGGCTTCTTTTTCATAACAGCCGACAGCAGTCTATCTACAAAAATTGCGTTGCCTTCTATTCCTGCATCTCTAGACAAGACAGCACACAAAAGATTTCCCGAGAGTTCAAAAACCGGACTGTTTTTTCCGGTTAAAAGATTCAATTTCTCTTCTTGTAGTTTTCTATCAACATTAACCATGACAGCAGCAGCAGTCGCCGCGAATCGGCAAGCAAAAGGAAGCTTCACTCCGGGAATAGTCGACAATACTTCATCAATTTCAACCAACGCTTTGATTATGTCCTCAACAGCTTTGTCTTCAACAGCATATCGGGTTATTAAAGCGAACAACCTCTCGGTTACTTCCTTTGAGAGCAGCGAATCATCATATTTGTCGTTTGTCGCAACAGGAATAAATGCTTCCGCAAGCAAGGATGTCGGTGATTTATCACGCAATGCAAGTTTTCTTAAAACTTCAACTATTGTTTTATTAATTGTCACGAGAGGCTATTCCTTTGGTCTGCGCTCTTCCATCTTTTATGAAACCAAACCCAATCGCAAGGATGTTTTTTTATTAGCAATGTCAAAACATCGTTGAGTCTTTCTGTAATATCTTCAACTGTGTTTGACGACTCAAAAGGTAATATCTCTATTCTGTGAATGCCGTTTCCTGTGTTTCTGTTAATTGCCCCTATAACAATGGGAGCCCCGGTTCTAAGAGATAATACCGCCGGCGCCGAAGGAGTTTTGGCATTACTGCCCAAAAAGGGAACAAATACACTAGGAACACTTGTGTCTTGATCTATCAACAAACCGAGTATTTCATTTTTTCTCAATGCTCTCAACATAGCAGCGGCAGCACCCTTGCCTCCCCTGTAAATTGATTTCACACCCAACGATATACGTTTATCGTCTATCATCTTGGTAAAACGACTATCGTAGCTTTCTTTTGCAACTGTGTTAATAGCATAACCTTCTTGAGCCAAGGATACCGCCATGAGCTCCCAGTTGCCGAGATGAGCAGTTACAAATATTACCCCCCTATTGTGAGACAGTGCACAGTTCAAAACTTGACGAGAACTTTCCGAAATCAATACCGTAGGTCGACAGGATAGATTTCTAGCAACGCGGGCAAGTTCTACAACACTAACACCCAATCGACAAAAAACTCCTCGCACAAGCAATTTGCATCTATCAACTGACAAACGCGACTCATATACTCTATCAAGCTGTCTGCCGGCGGTTTTGCGCTCCGATGAGGCAATAAGATATGCCAGATTTCCCAACCCTCTGCCGAGGGTCGAAACAAACCCTGAAGGTATTAATCCCAATATAAAAAAAAACAACTTCACGGCGCGATATATAAAATCGTTTTTGATCAGTCGAAAGAATCTGCGAAACATCAACGGAGTTAAACGAAACATTAAAAAAATTTTACTGTGCTGTATTTGTCGATACGGCTTGTGAAGAGGAGGAGCCGAAGGTATATCTCATATTAATACCGATAAAAATAAGAAACGGCGTTTCATCAATTGCAGTGCCTGCGTTCCATTGGTCATTTGCACCGACAACCTGCAAAGAATCGGGGTCGCCGCATCTACGCATATCATCTCCGTCCCAAAGACAGATCGTAGGCCAAGTAGCAAACCCCATTCGAAACAACACTCCCAATGCAAGAGTAGGAATTCTGGAAAACGGATAAACATCAGCCCCGACTTTCATTTCAAAGTCTATACCCCTAAGCGAGATTGCCTGTTCCCAGTTTGTTACAGTATTATCGGCTTTAGCTCGTAAAAGAGCGTAACCGAAACCTAAACCCAAATAGGCGTCAAGCCATCCTGTAAAAGGCACATGAAATTCAGCGCCAACGATTAGTTGAAACAAAAACCCCTTATCATTATCGAGGTTAGGAGCCCAGTCTGCATTGGTATTTATATAGGCAGTGTTGATATCTCCGTACACCACTAAATTTGGAATTACCCGATACATGAAACCAAAAGTTCCGGCAAAAGAGCCGAATAGGTTAACGTCTAAGTCCGAATCGCATAAATCATCAGTACAGGTATTGCCGCCCAAAGCCAAAGTCAAACCCGGACCGGTCCTCTTTTCCCAAACCGGACCGCCTGTTAAAGTCCATTTTGTACTTTGCTCCGCAGCAAGAGGAGAAGAAATTAAAAAAACCGCTGCTGCAATCAAAAACCAAATTCTATTCATGTGACTCACCTCTAAAAAACAACTTCTCATGAGCATCAAGACCGAGTCAAACCAATTTATACAACACCGACGCATATTACCGCAATCCTTACGATATCGCAAAATCACAACCGCACATGTACGCTGTCCGCTCCGCTCAACCTGTCCACTCTGTCTACTTTGTCCACTATGTCCACTTTGTCCATTCCCCGCCTACCCCAGCGACCTCACTCTCACAGCATCTCGGCATACCAACGCTTCTCTAGCTCGCGACAGAGCAGCCGGCCCTTTTGCTTCCACAGCTATCGAAGCCGCAGCCGAAGCTGTTTTGGCTGCTTGTTCAACAGAATCGCCGGACGCTAATGAAAAAAGAAACGCCGCGGCAAAGGTATCACCGGCGCCTGTAGGATCTACCGCTTTTGTCGGCCTTATACCTACTTCGATGACTTTTTCTTTATAATAAACAGTTGCGCCTTGCTCTCCGTCGGTGACTGCTACAATCGAAATCATCCTTCTTAAATTGCCTAGCAAATCTTTATCAGCAAAACCATCCAGATCTTCTTTGCTCATAAAAGCCGCTGTAACACCTAAAGGCAAAGAATCTGGCAGTTTGAATTCTGTCGGCGCAAGCATTCTTCCGGGTCTATCAGGTTCGTACAATCGTCCGGGCTGTTTTAAAAAGCCCTGAAGCCCTATTCCTACTATTCGGGCTTTAATTGCCTTTTTTTGCAATGCTGACAACCATTCAATTAAAGATACTTCTCCGATAACCGGAGCTAAAAATAGAATATCGATATCACTTAACTCAATCGGAAGATTTGTCGGAGTTACCGGCTCGGCAGTGTGTTCTACCAGCATAAGACGCGGAGCATCCTTGGGATAAGTATTTTCAAACACTGTTGTAGCAGAACATTGAATCACTGATAGGGTTATGCCTTCGAGCTGATCTTGAAACACAAAGTCATCCCCCAATGAGGTGGCGATAGCTGCCTCAACCCCCAATGCCTGCAAGGTTTTTGCAGCATATAAAACCGAACCGCCGGGAGCTAAAGTTTGCCCGTATCGATCATGAGTAATGTGGCCCACAGCCAGGGCGGACAGTCGGCCCCTTTTTTGATTGATGTCGATCACAGTGTAAACTCGCCGCAAGAAATATTGTAAGATTGACCGGTAACAGCACTGGCTTCATCTGATAGCAGCCATGATATCAGAGAAGCAACCTCCTCGGCCGTAACAAAGCGTTTTAACGGAATGCCTGCGGTTGCCGTATTCCTTGCTTGCTCGACTGTTTTTCCTGTTTCTCTCGCAGTAATTTCAAGATCTCTCGCTGCCATTTCGGTATCCACCCATCCGGGACAAACAGCATTAACTCTGATATTTTTCGCAGCAAGCTCCAAAGCAAAGCATTTGACCATACCCAATACTGCGTGTTTTGATGCGGCATATGCTCCGTAACCCGGACGTCCCAACTTGCCCAAGCCGGAAGAGACAACCGCTGCCGAACCTCCGTTAACAATCAAACTCTGAACAGCTCGAAAGGTGTTCCATACTCCGGTAACATTTGTTTCGATTACATTGTCCCAGACAGCGTCATTATCATTGTCTTTGAGATAAGTTCGCTCACACACACCGGCACAAGCAGCTAAAGCATGTATAGGCCCGATGTCGCTGAGTGTATTATAAAGACCTTTGCGATCTCTTACATCTGCCGCAATCGGAATCAAACGCCCGGTCGGACAGGTTATCTTTGACAAAGATTCTTCCAAAATCGCCTTTCGGCGACCTAATGCAATCACGCGAAACCCGTCGGACAATAATCGCTCAACACATGCCAAACCGATGCCGCTTCCTGCCCCTGTTATCACCGCGGTTCTAATATCAGACATTATGGTTCTCCTCCATGCACTGTATTACAGCTTCGGTAATTACCTGATCGGAGACCGGGATCGCGTATTCATCATCTACACACCACAGTTTTCCGGGCTCAGACAAAAGCGCCATTCTTGTTCCCTCGGTCAGAAATCGTTTGCTGTATCTTACAGATGCCAAGATATCTTCGGGTCTTATTCCTGCCGGAATTTTTGTCGGCAGCTTAAATTTTGAAATTAACGAGTCGTGAAGACTGACCAAAGAATCGTCACATGCTCCCAATAATCTTGCAACGCGCGCTGCAACAGCCATTCCTATTCCTACCGACTCCCCGTGATACAAACGATATCCGCTAAGTCGCTCAACAGCGTGCCCCACAGTATGTCCGTATTGGAGAATCATACCTTCTCTATGCTCTTTGGGATCGTTCTTAACTAAGTCGCACTTTAAACGTACATTGCGGGTTATTACTTCTTCTAAAAAATCGAGGTCACGTATATCACCGTTGTATTTTTGTAAGAACTCGATGTAGTCTACATCTTGCCCCAATGCATGTTTTATTACTTCAGACAAACCGTCTGATATCAATCTGTCCGGCAAAGTGTTAAGGGTTTCTACATCCACAGCCACCAGTCTTGGACTATAATAAGAGCCCACCAGATTCTTTCCCTGATATCCATTAATGGCCTGTTTATGACTTATCGCCGCGTCGCATTGCGCCATAACCGTAGTAGGCAAGTGAACAAGATCGAGCCCTCTATATATGGTTGAAGCAACAAAACCGCAAACGTTGCAAACAACACCTCCGCCCAGAGAAATGAAAACTGATCGTTCATCCACACCCTGACTCAAAACTCTCTCCACAAGATATGAGTAATTGGTAAGGCTTTTTGACTCCTCTCCGTCGGGAAGAACCAACCGATGAATGTCATAGTTCATACGCTGAAGTGTGTCGGCCAGTTTCTTACCGTATAACTCATTGACGGTTTCATCTGTAAACAAAAAAATCGGAGACGATGCTGCATCATCAGGAATCAGGTTAATGCTTGACGGATCATTGAGAAAACCTCTGCCGACTACCATTTTTGTCTCTTTTTTGTAGTCAATTTGATAGGGATAGGTTTGAAACAGCTTTGAAGAAGACATAAATTCCGGTTTCGGTGCTCTACTCGTCCTTGTTCTGTTTCTAAACCTAAGCTCGGCATGAACCAACGCTGCCGGTGTATCCACATCATCAAATACCCTGCCTTGGGCTTGTATTGAATTCAGTTTTTTTTGCAGAATCAAGAATTCAAGTGCCGAAGCCAAATCGTTTTCTTGTTCGGGCTTTATGCTTTTTTCTAAAATATCAAAAAAATCGGGAGAAAACACAAACAAGCCGGTATCCACAGCATTGTATTTTTCCAGATTTCTGCCTATGGCCGAAACCCTATTATCGGCGACAGCTACTTTGACTGCGCTGCTCAGAGCAAAAACTTCGTCAAGACGAGTATCAACTACTGCTGTTGCCGATTCCACGCATTCGGTCACAGCAACTGCAGCTGCAATGGTCTCATCGTCAAAAACATGATCGGCCATAGCGAGAATAAACGGCGCATTAACAAAAGGTTTTGCAGCCAATACTGACCGACTGAGCCCCTGAGACCAATCTTTATTATAGATAAAAGAAACCTGTGCCTCAAAATCATATTTACGAAGCGCACGTTCTGTCTTTTCGTTTTCATATCCGGTAACTATGAACACATTCTTAACACCGAATAATTCCAACTGTCTTACAAGTCGGACTGCCAATGGGCATCCCCCGACATCAACTAAAGGTTTCGGTGTGCCCGGTCTATCCAGCCTCACCCCGCGTCCGGCCGCGGGAATTACCGCCGTATGTATCATTTTATTTGCTCCCTAATCATTCATGTCACCGTTGCTCGATATATCATTCAAAGAAAATGTTGACAGCTTGTTTTACATAAAAAACCGTAAAGACTGACGTTTTTACGAATCACAGTTCTAGTTACAAACAAATCATAAAGTTTTAGCCGAATTTTTGACCTTAGGCTTATCGTCTCGTACTTTCTTAGATTAGAATGTCTACACTCGAACAAACCGTATTTCAGTTGAAAAAAGGATGGCGTCTGTCGTCCGTATACTTGTTTGCCGGAGCTTATGCCGCAGTATATGTTAGCGGAGCCTTTGCCGATTTTTGGAACAATGATATCAGCAAAGCTGCCGTAATATGCATGTTCGTTGCATGGACTCTGGTATTTGGAGTAAGAACGCACAAACGCTTTTCTCGCAGCAGAACTGTCAAACCCAAACACCGTGAAAAAGACGATCTTGAGCTCGGTTTGTTACTGGTTGTCGGTACTTACGGGGCGGTCCATGCATCAGGAGGTCTAACTTCTCCGATTTATCCTATTGTGTTTGTACTTGTGGCATTTTTGGTTGTTTACACACCTCAATGGGTGGGTTTTTCTTTGGTAGGAAGTGCTATCGCCATAGAATTTGCCGCTGCACTTTTAGGTCCGGGAAAAGCTTTGTTACACGAAGTAGTTGTTCACTCTATTTTTATTGTATTTTTTGCTCTTATTAATTTGGTTTTTACTCGCACCGAAGTCGCTCGCATGAGGCGTTCCGCCGCAAAAGCTGTTGAAGAAGCAAAGATTGCCATGGCAAACGATGCAAGAGATTTTAGATTTACGGCACCTGCGTCCGGAAGCGGTTGGCACATGAGTAGAGAAGAAGAAGCTGAGCGCCTTGCCAGATGTTCTGTCAGACAGGTCAATGTTACAATGGTTCACCATGTGGATCTTCTAAAACGAAGTCTCAAGCTAAACACTTGTGCCGTTTTATGGCTGGACAGTGAAGGAGAAAATCTAAGAGTAAGAGAATGTCTGTCAGATACAGAAAATGTTATTACCAAACCTTTTCCCAAAGGCGAAGGAGTATTGGGGGCAATACTTAAAAGCCGAAAACCGCTAACGCTCAAGGGGCTCAAACCCGGATACGCCGGACTGTCATATTATGCAGAGCCCGTTCCTATTACATGTTTTATCGGTGTACCAATAATCGAAGGAAATTCCCTGCGAGGTGTTCTATGCGGTGACAGGATTGTTAACAAAGCCTTTGAAACAGGCGATGTAGAAGCCCTGGAAGCCGCCGTGGACAGTTTGTTGAATACCGTTGCTAACGAGCGCGTTTTCCATCAACTTCAAAAAGCTAAGTCAGAGCAGGGAAAACTGCTGGTAGCATCTGAATCACTGTCAAAGAATCTCGGTGAAAAAGAAGTTGTCAGAGCAGCTCTCATGGCTGCGCATCAAATAGTTCAATATGATATGGGGCTGATATCTCTCATTGATCCGCAAGGGGAGCATACGGTTTTTGAAGCAGTTGGACACAAAGGTGAAGAACTTACGGGAACCAAGGTTAGTACCAAAACCGGTCTGGCCGCAGCAGCCCTTAAGAATCGACACTATTTGCCTTATAGAGGAGACTTTGATCCTAAAACACAACTGTTATTGTCAAAGAAAACTCAAAACTCATTTTCAAAAATGCGCTCAGCCGTGGTGTTTCCTTTGTTATTAGGAGACCATCCGCTCGGTGTCATGACCTTATGTTCTAAACAGCCGTCAGCATTTTATGACGATGTCAGATGTACTCTACAAGTTATGATCAACCAACTCAGCACGGTACTTGAAAATGCCAGAATGTATCAAAGGTTGAAAGAACTTGCCACCACTGACGGCTTAACCGGGCTGGCCAATCACCGTATTTTCCAGGAAGAGTTTGATAAAAAATTGGCCTCCGCTGCGCGTTTCGGCACAAAGGTATCGATTATTTTCTGTGATGTGGACAAATTCAAGAGTGTTAACGATACCTACGGTCACCCGGTCGGCGATCAAGTATTAAAAGGTCTTGCAGCAATACTAAAAAGAGATGTTGTGAGAGATACGGACCTTCCCGCAAGATACGGTGGAGAAGAGTTTGCAATTATTTGCGAAGGTACAGATACCGACGGTGCAATCAAATTGGCCGAGCGCATAAGAAAAGATCTTGAAAAAGAAGTGTTCGATACCGAACAAGGAAAACTCAAAGTAACAATTTCCATGGGAATAGCCACCTATCCTCAGCACGGAGACAGAAAAGAAATACTACTAGAACGAGCTGACAACGCTTTGTATGCCGCCAAAGAGGGCGGTCGCAACCAAGTTAGAATCTGGAGTGAGGAAATCGCAGCATGATGCGATCTTGGCTTAGTTAAACATGCCTCGCACTCGCCTTATAATAGATCTATCTTTGTGTTACGGTTGTGAGGCATGCGTTGATGCTTGTCGGACCGAACACCTGGTTCCATTTGATACCTCTTGGATTTCTGTAAAAAAAAGCAGGGTAAAAGAACAGGAAGCGGCAGTTATAAGTTTCCATATGTGCGTACATTGTGACAACCCGGCATGTCTCAAAGCATGTACGCATTCGGCCATGTATCAGGACGAAGACTCGATAGTTAGAATAGATCGAGAAAAATGTACCGGTTGCGGAGCATGTGTAAAAGCATGTACGTATAATGCCTTAAGTATATCATCGCCTTCGTCTGTAATTGTCGATTCTCGCCATTTAACCGAAAAACAAAAAGCAACCAGAGAACTTCGAATAATAGAAGCCGAAAAACAAATTCCCGCCAAATGCGAACTATGTCCTGAAAGAAGAAAAAATAATCGTCCCACAGCATGCGAAGCAGCCTGTCCGGTGGAAGCTATTAAACAAAAACAATACTGAAATGGGCATCACCCCGGCTACGGTCAACAAGACGCTCGGCCATCTGGAGCAACTCGGTATTGTCAAGGAGCTGACCGCTCAAAAACGCAACCGCCTGTTCACCTATTCGGGTTATGTCGAGATCATGAGTCGCGGCACGGAACTGCCGGGCAGTTAGTTAGCTTTCAAGGGATTCTTGTACTTACAAGGAGAGTAATCAATAAAGCTGTTGACAGTATCGACCTTGGGATTGTCCGGCCAACCAATCACACATCTCAGGACAAGGTTCTGCAGTAAATTCAGCTAAATACTCTATTGTTTCACCTGTAAGATCTAAACAACAAGTATCCACTCCGAGCGTTGTTAATTCACAAGTTCTTCTGTTTCCGTTCGGATCTTCGCAAATGCAAGTTTCGTAACAGTTTACCGCCTCACCGTCCACATCCATGCAAGCTCCGTTACATTCTACTGTTAGCATTGCTTTTTTGGGAAACAGAACCGTAACCTTTGCCTTTAGAGGAATTGCGGCGTTCCATTCGCCAATGCTTTGAGGTGCTGTTATAATTTCAATACTACCGCCGATAGCCTCATAGCGACTCATATGAATACCGTCTTCTGCATAACTAAGAAGCGCTTGAGCCTTATCGCGATTTTCGGTTTCGTCCCAAAATGGTATAATATCATATATTCCAGGTATGGCAGAACCGGTACGCAATATAAGAAACCAGAAGGGAGCTGCACCGGCTACATCACCGTCTATTGCGTAAAGCTTGCATGGAGACTTGTTTTTCTTTTCATGGATATCAATTTTTAGCAGCATTCCGTCAGGAGGTTCGTTGATAAAGCGATAAGAAAATATCGGCAGTCCGTTTTTGACGGCAGCTAAACCTTCTTGCAATGTCGGGTCTGTGTCTTTACAGCAGTTAACAGTGCAAGTGATCTTTATGCAAAAAAAAAATTGCATTCTCAATTCGCATAATCAAAGCCCTCTATTTTTACAGGGAGAAACATAGAAAGTATCTCCAAATGTAGGCGGACTGTCTTCGTGCAAAGTAGCTATTACGTAAGCGATATCTTCGCCGCAATAATTGTGTTCTGCTAACTCAATACGTTTTGTGGATGTGCGATTTTCATCCTGAGAAATGGTGATGTCAAAGTATTGAGCATCGAGAGATGCACTCCTACATGAAGTCGGATTAAGATTTCCCCATGAATCACCAAAAACGATCCATTCATTTTCTTTCGATGTATAACCCTGAAAAGAATACTCTAATTCAAGCTGATCGCTTAAAGCAACATCGACATTATACCCGATTATTTCAACACACATCCTTGGATAATTGTAACAATCACTACTCTAACAGTCGTCTTTACATCCGGCAGTCGAAAGAATATGGATCATTGCTGTCGTGAAAACCAAGCTTCTTATTTCTCGACTTTCTATCATTACCAAAGCGCTCCTGGATCTGTATATGCAATATCATTAAAGCATTCACTAAAAACGGATTCATAGCAGAAATCACCTCCGTCTATTATCGACCATGTCTCAGGCCAGTGATCATCCCATTCCACATCTGCTCCTGCCGGAATACTATTGATAACGGGAAACATCATCTCGTCGATATTCGAGTTTCCGTCTGCATAATTAGCAACGCTTGTTTTAATACCTATGGTATACGCAACACACCCGGCTTGAATATATCCGTATGGATCAAAGTTTTTTGCACCTCTGTCATAGTATCCGCATTCAAATCTATCCAACTTTATGTTGTCTGTGTTCTTTACCATATTTCCGTACGCCGACAATCGTTCTGCAATCTTGTCCACAGACAGTGTACGTTGATATTCTTTGGTTCGCTCATATTTGGGCCAATCAAGCAAAATAGCTATTACTTCACCGTCATTGGCGATTGTTAATGCTATTTTTGATCCACCGCCGACCACATCAACACCGCCTATTCTCCTACCGAAATATACAGTAGATGCAGAAACAGTTTCTTCAACTTTATGTCCGTCTTCAGCCATAGCACCTTCAACCTGAAACTCGGTCCAAAGAGGAACAATCTCTTCGTCCTTTTCGAGCAAAACAAACTTGCTCAGATACTGTGTAATATATTGTCAACCTATACTATCAAGTTTTTCGTTAGAAAAACGTTTGTGAAGCGGAATGCTCTGATATGTTTTGTTAGAAATATAATCCATTTTGCTATAAGCAAACTTGGTGCCGTCAGCCCAAACCTTGATTCTCCACTGGTATATATAGGGGAGGTATATATAGGGGACATTGTCCTATAAAAGAACGGGTATATATAGGGGGTATATATAGGGGACATTGTCCTATAAAAGAACGGGTATATATAGGGGACATTGTCCTATAAAAGAACGGGTATATATAGGGGGTATATATAGGGGACATCGATAAAGCGGCTCTCACAGTCAAGGAAAATCTTTTTCCAACTGTC
>CAYWLQ010000014.1:0-49566 GCA_964458775.1 uncultured Myxococcales bacterium
TCAGTATCAGTGTCGGCATCAGTATCAGTGTCGGCATCTGTATCAGTGTCGGCATCAGTATCAGTATCGGTATCTGTATCGGTGTCTGTGTCAATATCAGTATCAGTATCTATATCTGTGTCAGTATCGGTATCTATGTCAGAATCGGCGTCTGCATCGGCGTCGGCGTCGGCATCAGCATCAGCATCAGCGTCGGCATCAGCATCAGCATCAGCATCGGCATCGGCATCGGCATCAGCATCAGCATCAGCATCAGCATCAGCATAGGTATCCAAGTCAGATCCATTATCCATGTTTTGTTCTATTTCATCACCGGACTGTTTACACATCGGAAATAACAAACAACAGACTGCAGTAAACAACAACATTGATAATATTTTGTACTTCATAAGCATAACCTCTTAAATCGCTCGCTAGTGAGCAGAAGTTTAGTGTTATTTCAAAAAAAAAGCGGTTCAGAATATCCGAACTTATTTCTAGTTTAAAGTCAATTCAGGAAGGTGGGGCATATAAAGGGCATATAAAATGGACACTGTCTTTAAACCTTGGTCGTTCTGACAGAGCTGCACGCCCACAGATCTGCACCCAATAGAAAATTCTCTATAAAACTTGATCGCACTTTTCTATCCTTTATGATGTAAAGTGGTAATTCTTGACGCCGACTATGGAGGGTCAGAGATCGTCACGATTGCAGCTTCGGACGTCACTTTGGCCGAGCTCACAATCCGACGGGCTTACACCCACGCTGTTAATATCACATCAAGCGATCTAGGGAATACCGAAAACACTCTGATATACCGAGTCAATATCGAGGACTCACGGTAACTAACCCACACGATACAAGCGGTGTCTTTGCAGACCACAGCACAGTTGCTTGCTCTCATCTTCGGTTGACGGAGAAGGGTCGTCCGAACAGCATGCTACCGGACCTTGGCGCCCATGAGTTTGTGAACTAGAATTTCTCAGCGGTCGTGAAGCACACCGCCCTGCTTTTTCAGTCCCCCTTTTCTCACTCGGTGCCGAAATCGGCATCAAACGCCACACCGTCAAAAGGCACCACGATGATCTTGCTGCCGTGGTTTGAGTTTGCCGGTATCTGGTTGTCCTTGTCCACGTCGGACACGGCCCAGGTGAGATGAGTGGGGTGACCGTCTTCCAACACTACGCCCGGGCGCTCCATCTTGTACCATTGGTTACATGTGCCGTCCTCAAAGCAAAAGATCCGCTCCCATTCTCGCGGAGACCAGGCGTAGCCGTTGTCCTGCCAATTGTTGATGCCGTCCTCCGAATACACGTGCCATCCCACGCGGTCTCCGGAACCCGAGTAGATGACGTGATAGATGCCTCCGCTGCGCCAGATGTGGGGATCTTCCTCCCAGTCGAAGGTGGGATTGTTCACATGCGGTATCGAGTCACGCTTCGGGTAGATGCTGTTGCGATCGCGGGTGGGATAGGAAGTTGTGGGAGTCTGTTGCACGTATCTGCCGCACAGGCTGTCGGCGATCGCGATGTACCCATTGCGCTGCACGATCTGGAACCTGCCGTCGTGACGCTGAATGAGACTGACGTTGGACTGGTAGAGCGCGGTCTGCGGTTGACAACTCGTCCACGGGCCATCGAGTGAGCTCGATGTGTAGATGGTAAAGGGACGGGTCTCACTCACCACGATGGCGTACGTCCCGTCCAGGAGCTCCAAGGCGCTGACATTGTGCCCCTTGTGCGGCTGTGAGCCGGCGTCGCTGTACACATAGTCCACGCGTTCGTATGGCCCCAGCACGCCTTGCGTGCTGACGGCATGGTAAGCGTCAGAACCCAGCCAGCCCGGGTTGAACGAGTTGGTGATTGCGTTCCAAGTACTCATGAACATGTGGTACACGCCGTCCTGGGCTCTGATGATTTGAGCGTCCCAGTAGTAGTACTCCGGCCCGATTCCCGCGCCGCGGTGACTCTCTATGCCGTTGCAGAGATCACGCGGAAGCACGGCATTAACGCCCCAGGTTTCGTAGCTCAGCGAATTACATGTGATGGGTCTTGGTTTGATATAGTCGAGGAACGGCTTAGGCTCGTGGACAATGTCGGTATCCGTATCCGTATCCGTGTCAGTATCCGCATCAGTGTCGGTATCCGCATCAGTATCCGTATCCGTGTCGGTATCCGTATCCGTGTCGGTATCCGTATCCGTGTCGGTATCCGTATCGCTATCCGTATCTGTATCGGTATCGCTATCCGTATCTGTATCGGTATCCGTATCTGCGTCGGTATCCGTATCGGTATCCGAATCCGTGTCTGCATCGGTATCGGAATCCGCATCAGCATCGCTGTCTGCGTCTGCGTCAGCATCTGTATCGGTATCCGTATCTGTGTCGGAATCCGTATCGGTATCGCTGTCACTGTCCGCGTCTGCGTCGGCATCTGTATCGGCATCCGTATCTGTGTCGGAATCCGCATCGGTATCGCTGTCACTGTCCGCGTCGGTATCTGTGTCGCCGTCAACGCTTCCAGTTTCGCTGTCAAAACCGTCGTTTTTGACATCGGAGTCCGATTTGGAGCACATCGACAACATTGCTCCCAGAAATGCCGGCACAAGCAATAAATAAAATCGATCAAGATGGTACATTGTCATCAATTCCTTTCAATCCTCTCAGAGGGCAGCTGCCCTTTTCCATATCTACGAACCTTAATCGGCCCTTGTACAAATAGCCCAGGTCGAGGTTGTTGCAAGGACCGTCTGACCTAGTAATATCTAGGTGTCTTCCGTACCTAAAAATCGGGCGGAATTTAGGGAAAGAAGATGGTATCAACCTCCATTTTGTGTCACATAATTCGATAATTCCGAAAACGATGACCGTATGGATAAAGCGGTTCTCGAAATTTGGACCAGGAGCTAAGGTTGTCTTAGCCTACTCCGATGGGCGATAAGTCGGAGATAACCGGTATGGGGGAAACTTCTAAGCGACCCTTTTGATTGATACATCTCCAAGATGACAACATGACAGGACCGTCCCTTATTTTGGGTTTACTATCTTAGTGCCGATACCAAAGTCATTGATTCAAGATATTCGGCATTCTTGGGGACTAGTTTTTGGTCTCTATTGTTACCTGCACACCAAACAGTTCCGTTGTGTTTTACCACACAGATAATTTCTTCTGATGCCGCTAGGTATAATACAGAGTCCACATTTTCTAGAAGATACGGTTTGAAATCTTGTGAGCAATACGGTTTTCCTGGGCAGCCTCTAGAGCCGGACCCAATGCACCAAACTGTTCCTCCTTGTCTGAGAACGCAGGTATGGCTTTTGCCGGATGCTATTTGTTGCACGGTATCTATTTCTTCTATTTGTAAAGGCAAAGTTTTGTCAGTGCTATTGAGACCGTCTGAAAGAACGCTGTAGTTTCCTTGTCCAAAACACCACCAAGTGCCGTCTTTTTTGCCTGCGCACGTATGGCTGCCGCCGACTGAAACTTTTGAGACATTGTTGAAGTCTTTGACCTGAACCGGAAGATGACTATCTTTCGTTGTCCCAGTACCAAGTTGTCCTTTGAAATTATATCCCCAGCAAAAAAGCTTACCTTTTTTATCAACAGCGCAAGAATGTGAGTTTCCTATTGAAATACTTTCAATGTCTAAGAGTTTTGGCATTTGAAAAAACTGCGTTTCGCTCTTTTTTGAGAGGTTTTGCAGGTTTGTCTTTTTCATATCGCCCCAACACCAAACCGTTCCGTCCTCAGCGACAGCGCACATGCTATTGTTGCTTCCGCTGAGAGATGAAATTCTAACCGGAATATTCATTTTAACCGGAACCAAACTTATAAAACCTGCATATAGATTTTGGCCCCAACACCAAACCGTTCTGTCTTTCTTCAGAGCGCAACTGTATGCTTCTCCCATGGCTGCGTCGACTATTTCGGTCATATTTAAAGGATAATAAAGGTGAAGTCCTTTTTTCTTGCTATTTGAGTAATAAAGACGTTTTTCAAAAAAAGCTGCATCATCTCCCATTTGACCGTATTCGTTAGAGCCGTAGCATATTAGCTGACCGTTTTTTCTAAGTGCACAAAAGTGACTGCTTCCCAAAAAAAGTTTGGAAATTATCCTGTCAGCCGGTCGCTCATCTGCGGCTGTTTCTTGGGTGTTTTGATTAACAATCGATTTGTAAGGTTTGCCCTGAGAAAGAGGCAGCACTTCGGTTAGGGCAATATCACCGTTATATCGGCAGCCCTCCGGTTCGTCTACATGAGTCCAGGCTACAATTGTATCGAGTTTGCTGATGTAGGCGGAATCTACCCAATTTCCTAAGACATTTCCGCCCGGAAACTCCAACACTGGTTTTCGATTTTTAATAATTACCCATTTGTCAGAAAATGCAACTATTCCCATATCTGTTTGTTTGAAAAGAGGATAGTTGTTTAAGCTTTGTTTTTGAGCGTAAATAATTTCTTTTTGATCCAGTGGAGAGAACCCCATGTCACACATGAATTGTTCGATGGGTTTAAGATGTAATTTAGCATTTTCAATTTGCTCCTTTAGGTTTTTTTCGTAATTTTCGGTATCAATACTGTCAACGGTTGATTCAAATAGGAATTTGCGTATTAGTCGCGTCCCGGTCTTTTCGTCAAAAATATCCAAATAGTCTGTATGTGATTCAATTCCCCATGAATTATATCTGGAAATAACAGCAAGTAGCCCCTTTTCTTTTGAGTGAGCAATACCGAATTTGGAAATTCCTTGTGAGTTAAGTGTAAATGATGATGTTCCTTTGTATGTCGTAGTAAAGGCTTTAACTTTTGGATGAGACAAGAGCGGTTTGAGCGGAGGATCTTGATATAAACGAAAATACACAGAAACAGAAAAATCGTCAGCATTGCGTAGCAGAACTGACACAGCCTCATTGTGAAGACCCAATCGAGTAAGACACCTTGCCATGCCGAAAAAAGATTCATCGATATTTGGATGTAATTTTGCGGCTTCTGCATATCCGGACAACGCTTCTTCAAATTTACCGTTGTCTTCACATTTCATGGCAGCATAATGTTCAAATAGACCGGCAAGTTCATCGATGGAAAAACTGTCTGTCCCGGATTCTTCGACACAATTGTAGGTGTTTTTGTGTTTTAAAATATAAGTGTCGGCTGTTTCTTTTATGCTGACAATATGATTGGATGCTATCGGCAAATCTGCTGTCCATTTGCCGTCTTTAACGTACAGATTATAGTTTCCAACTCCAAACTTAATCTTTCCCTTAGAATAGTGCGCTGTTGCATATTTATTGATAACTTCGTTTGCAGGAGGAAGAGAATATGTATTGTTCTCTTTTGAGAGCAAAGACAATCCGGTTGTGTCGTTGTCACCAGGGTCAACTGCTTTTGCGGTCTGCACAACACTGTAGTTTGTTAAATATTGTTGAGTTTTACCGTTATTATCGCTATTCGTTTCCGTGGAAATTCCGCCGCTACAATGGTTGAGACACATATAAGCAAAAAACAGCATGCCTAAAACTCTGTAACGACCGTTTGTAATACTGTGCATCTGCATAATACCTTTCGGAACTTCCGAACTGTATCATGCAAAAATCTCAAGTGCATTTCTTAATGGTTTCTATTTGTTGTTACTTCATCCAAGTTGTGTATCTACACATTAAAGTGATGATTCGGTATTTACGCTAAAGTTGTCTATTCAATAATTCTAGGAAGCACACCTCTGGGTCTACCAAAGTGAGGCACTATATGTTTGCGGCTTTTGTCCGGCGTGACAAACTCATTCTTCATGTTATCCCAATACAAACATCCCGATTCTTCCGGGGGCAAAAATGTAAATAGTTCTGCTGCTTGTTCCAGTGCAGACATCCATTGCTCTTTCATTTTAGGCAAATCGACAGGGCCGACTAGATGCAAACGAATAAAATCTTCGGGATGATATTTCCCTCTGCGCTTTATTAGAGACAATATGCTTTGAGGAGTGAAACCGGGATCTTTGCCGCAAGCAGCCCAGCATAGCGCACCCAAAGATAATATATGGTCATGAATATATATCGTATCCAAAAAATCGCGAGGTTCATCTCTTCCGGCTAGTGCCAGGATCTTGTTGATCGCCAGGTCGATAGGATGCAGTGTGAACCCAATTTCATTGTGATTAACTAATGGAAGAAACCTCCATGCCGAATCATGAGCCCATTCCACTTTTGTTTGCATGTTTTTTGCTACAATGCAACGCACATAGCCCGGAATTGATATTTCTACTTGTACCTTATATCCAAGCTGTTCCAGTAAATTTCGGTCAGTTTGGAACGCTGTCGCAACGCGCTGTTCGGAGTCGCAAAAATAATCAAGATCATTGCTATATCGAAGAGAATTTGGTTGTAAATGAAGAGCTGCGCCTCCTGCGAGATAAGCTTCATCTTCTGAAACTTTAGCCAGAATTATAGCTAGGTCTCTTTGAAAATCTGTTAACGGCACAATTTGTATCCTATTTCATAAGCAATGCGATTGCCGTTTTTCATCAGTTCTCCTGCCACCCACTCCAGATCTTTGCCGGAAATTTTATATGCCGGATCATAAGACCAAAAGCATTGTGCATAAAATAATTTATAGGCTTTTTTAGCCTCGCGAACTTTTACCATTTGTCGAGCATCTTGACTTGAAAGTTCACGACGGCTTTTGCGTCCGCCTTTTTGACCGATTTGAGACAAATAGTTTTTTACGGACCTGTTCATAGAATTAGCATAACCGGATTATGTTATATTACAAATGATTTTAATTACAAAAGCCAAACATATATGCCAATATATTTTCTCTTTTCAGTAACTCCGGCCCTCTTTTCAGCGCAATGCGATTGCCGTTTTTCATCAGTTCTCCTGTCATCTATGCAAATCTGATAATGATAGATAATTGCAATATATATGTGGATGGATTTTAGAGAACATGCTATCTATTCTCATCCCAAAAAAGGAAAATCAAACTGTTAAAAGACAAAAAAGAAAAGGAAAAATTACCATGAAAAAAAGTATTGTTACAAAGTTTATCATCCTCAGTTTCATAGCCTTGGCTATGCTCGCTGTAGGTTGTGCTAGACCTTATCTTCCGGTTGCTCAACCTAGGCCGACAGCTGCTCCTTCTGCTGATACAGCTCGCATATATTTTGTTAAACCGGGAGGATCTATGCAAGCGGCACTCACATATATTTTAAAAGATGACAAAGTTGTGGGTTATCTTGAAAATCGCAAATTGTTTTATCTAGATCTCCCGGCAGGTGACCATTTTTTCATGTCTGTAACCTCCAATACTGACGGCCTAAAAGCTTCTCTTGCCGGTGGTAAGACATATTATGTTCGTGTATTCTCTGCACCGGGAGCTAAATCACTCTTGGTGGGAGGCTCTTCTGAAAACTTATATTTTGAGCCGATAGTTCCCGGTACTGAAGGATGGGATAAACGATATGAGTGGATTGACGGCAATCAATTGATTACTGTTAATCCCCCTGTTGCTGCAAAATGGGAAGCCAAATATGCAGCCAAGAATGCAGAGCGACTTGCGAATTTCCGCTCCGGCGCTGCACAGGCCAAGGTTTTGTCTGCAGATCAAGGCGAATAGTTGTTAAATCAATCCGATCGTTCAGAATCGGAAAGGTAATAGCCTGAGCACTATTTTTCGATTATCTTGTTAGAAAATATTTTTCGAAACAGAAACTAAATGAACACCCGTTGTGCGGCTTCTAACAGAGAACACGGTTCCATTCCTTTATCTAGAAGGGTCTTTATTGCTGTGTTAATTGCACCTACTCTTTTTTTCTGTGCAATACGCAGGTCGGTTTGATGGCTTTTTAGATAAGAAATGCCGTCTTTATCGGCGTCGATAAAATCCATTCCGTGAAGCTCAAAACTGACTACGGGCAATTTACTTGCAGCTAGAGCCAGCATTTTTGCTCCGATTGTGCCCGATGCCGCTACTGACGTGCCGATAAACGGCAACCTTGTTTTTGTAACGGTTGCAACGGGTAGCTCCTTTAAACCGTTATCACTTCTTGTCCACACACCTTGTTCTCCGATACGATAAGGGACAGTCGGCGCGGTCAATATTCTGGGATCTCCCATTATTGATTTTGAGATTTTTCCCGATATGCCTTTTATTCCTATAGCGGCAGCTTTTGCTGCATAGTACGCAGGACAAGGAAAAACCGATGAATCATACTCATATCCGCGATCAATCAGTAATGTAACTATTCCCATGTTAAGATTGTATCCCGGAGCTCTAAATCCTTTGGGAAAAATTCCCGTAACTTTGGCTATGGCACTAGCTGCATTGTCTATTTCTTTTGCTTGGTCGTCAGAAGACAATTTCGAAAAGTCATAATAGTGAGACGCCGTATGGTTTCCTATTTCATGACCCTTCTTTGCGGCTTCGGCTATAAGGCTTGCACTATCATTGTTCTCAAGGTCCTTACCGACAACAAACAACGTCCCTGTAATTCTATTTTCTTCGAAAAAACTTAAAACTCTCGGAAGAGCCTTTTGGTAAACAACATTTGCTGCGCTTTTGTCCGGCTTTTGTGAAAGACCGTGGATGTTGTTATAACAGTAGATTTCGTCCAGATCCACAGATACACATAAAAACGCCATGTTCTTATTTCCCAAATCTAATAGCGGAAACCAATCTTCCCAATCCCTTGATAACTGCGGGAACTCGACGCATCAAATCAATTGACGGAGCTCTTTTCTCGGTTATACGAATGGGAATTTCCACAACTCTAAAACCTTCGCGACCGCTTCTAATTACAAACTCAGAAGCAAACAAATCTCTGTTTACAACACACTTGCGTACAACTTCGACTAGTTTTTCTCTGTTAAAAGCTTTTAAGCCGTGGGTGTCTGTTCCTTTGAAATCGAGCAAAACTCTGAGCAGTCCGTTGATTACAGAAGTAGCCAGTCTTCTCGATAAAGGACGTTTGTCGTCAGCACCTTTCATTACTTTAGAACCAACAACCATGTCCGCTTCATCTGCATCCAAAAGTTCAAGACTTCGGCGGTAGAAATCGACATCGCATATGTCTATTTCGTCGCACATTACATACTTGCCGACAGCTCTTTCTATTCCTTGACGTAATGCTAAACCGTAGTCGGGTTTGTCTGAAGAGAAATAAACAACTTCTTTATGCTTTTCAGAAATCGCAGCTGCGATATTGATTGTTTCATCTGTGCTTCCGTTTTCTGCAAGTATTATTTCAAAATCTCGCTTCAGTTCGGGTAATCTCACCAGTAAGTCATTTACCGCAGAGAGAAGAATTCCTTCTTCGTTGTGTATAGGAATTACAATGCTTAATTCTGGAAGTTTATTCTTTTTCAATTTTTTTCCCTTATTTTATCTGCAACAACAAACCCTTGCTCAATTGCATCTTCCATTGATGCATATTCCCATCGAGCGTACCTGCCGGCAGTGAAAATGCTGTTTTCCTCGAGCCAATCATGTATTAGTTTAACCGATTCAGAATGAGTTCTATTATAAACCACATAACTGTGAACAATATGTCTCGGTCGAACAAAAGCAATATCGTCAGGTGAACTGATAAGACTCATTTCTATTAACCCTGATGCCACCTTAGGCATAAGTGAATCAAGCCTGATAGGCTGCCTGGAAGCCAGTTCAACATAAAGACAGGATTTGTTTTTGGGAGCCATTAGAGAAGAAAAGTTGGAATAACATCCCACTCGATAGAACGGATACTTTTTCTCAGGAACATACACCCAATGAAAAGGAGTGCCCGCAGGTTTGTTGAGAGCGACATCCAAATATCTAAGATTTGTACATTTGAGAGATGTTGCAGCTTTTGCTATTTTTGCCGGTGGCGAAATCAAGCAGGATATCAGCCTATCTAAAGGAATAGTCGCAACCAAAGATTGATAGTTATATTCTTGCCCTTCGATATGAACTCGACGGGCTTTCCAATCCACTGCTTTGAGTGTTTTTCCGTATTGAATTGATTTTATTCGTCTAGCAAAAGCTTTAGGCAAAGCTTCAATACCCAGTTGAGGATAGTAAAAGCCGGCATTGTAGCCCATTTTATCTTGAGTTAACCCAACTGCACCGCGAACAACTTCATCTATTGACGGTCTCGGAACAAAACGAGAACACCAGTCTGATGTAATGTCTCTGGGATGTACTCCCCACAGTCTGAAATTGTAGGGAATCATAAAATGCTCTGCAATTCCCGATCCAAAATGGCGATAGATAAATTCTTCAAATGTAGACAGAGCTGATTTGTTCTTGTCGGCTTTTATTTGTGCTTCGATAAAAGCAGTCAAACATTCCGCTATTACTTCTTTGTTCAAACCGTATAAGTTGGCTTGAAAAGGGTAATGGGAATAGTTTTTTTGATAAAATATTCGAGCCTCTCGTTTGATAATTGGAGGCTCCTCGTCTAGAAGATCTAAAACTGCTTTGCGAATAGGTCCGGGTCTTAGATGGAGAAGGTGGCCGGTCCTGTCAAATCGATAACCGTTTTCCTCTTCAGTGGTGCATAATCCTCCGCAATTATATTCCTTTTCAAAAATTAAAAAATTTTTCTTTAACCTAACAGCGCAGGCCAATCCGGCCAATCCGGCACCGATAATGATATTCCTGCTTTCCTCAACCATGGGGCGGAACATCATCAAATTAAATATTATAAGTCAAGTGCTTTTAATCTATGATATTTCTGCAAAAAGATATTTGTCCTCATTCAAAAACCAAATTATTTTCAGAATGCCTGAAAAAAAATTCACACAAATGTCACTTACTAGCGGGAGAGAGACCGATGAGTTGATTTTTGATGTCTGCGTAGAGCTCAGAAATTGGGTTTTTACAGGTAAGATAAGATTTGTTTGTCTTATCGCCCGCAGTGTTATCGGCGGAGTTTTCGGTAACGACTTTTTGTGAGCCGTCAAAAGTATCGGCTCCGTTTTTTATTAGAGGTGTTCGTTATGTTAAAAGTAAATGTTGTTGGTTTGGGGTGCATTTTGTTTGCTCTTGCCTATTGTACGGAACAACCGGACAATCCCTATAATTATGATACCTCCGGAAACGGAACAACCGACGCAGATGCAGACGCCGATACCGATGCAGATGCAGATACTGACACCGATGCAGATGCAGACGCCGATACCGATGCAGATGCAGACACCGATACCGATGCAGATGCCGATGCCGACGCGGATGCCGATGCAGATGCAGATGCTGACGCTGATGCGGATGCCGATGCCGATGCCGATACGGATACTGACGCGGATACTGATGCCGATGCCGATGCTGATGCAGACACTGATACCGATACGGATACGGACACCGATACGGATACCGATGCTGACGCGGACACAGATACAGATGCAGATAGCGATACTGGAACCTGTCAGTATGAATGCGTTGAAAGATGCCGTTCAGCAGGCGGTACGCAAATGGAAGGAACCTGTGTAGATCTTGGTATGCAATGCTGTGATTTCGGTTCAACAGATGCTGACGCTGATGCTGACGCCGATGCCGATGCTGATGCTGATACCGACACTGACACAGATGCAGATTCGGACGCCGATGCGGATGCAGATACTGATACTGATACTGATACTGATACTGATACTGATGAGGACCCGTTCAGTTTCTTTGTTATAAGCATGGAAAAAATTCTCGAATGGGGCCGGGCTGCCGGAAACGGCGAAGAAGGTCTGGGCGGTAATCTAGGCGGTCTTGCCGGAGCCGATGCCAAATGCCAAGAAGCTGCGGAAGCTGTGGGTTCAAAAAGAAAATGGCATGCATTTTTAAGCGTTACTGATGACGGCAGCGGTAATCCGGTCAATGCCATTGATCGTATCGGTTCGGGACCATGGTACAATGTTGACGGTTTACTTTTGGCCAATAATATTGCAGACCTAAAATCTCTACGGCCGCAGGGAGATACAACTACAATTGTTTACGAAGACGGATGGCAACAGTGGCCGTTTAATCAATGTCTTACTACTGAGCTTGGCAACTGCAATCTGTCATATGGCGATACTCATGACACTCTTACAGGTTCGGACCGAGAGGGAATACTGTACAATAGTGACAAAAAATATACTTGCAACGATTGGACCAGTACAGATGTAAATGTTGAACTTCCCATAGGTCATTCATGGCCCAGACAACTTAACAGTTCAGATCCTTCTGCCGCTCATTGGTTGTACGCACACACCAATTGTATGTCTTTTGGTTGGGGCGAACCCGGCGGTGGCAGTGACTGTAACGGTTGTGGTGTTAATATAAATATAGGGAACAACACGGAACCGGGAGTCGGAGGTGACGGCGGTTACGGATCATGGTATTGTTTTGCATTTGACTAGCAATTTCTAGGATTGTCAGTGGGAATACTGAGAATTTTACAAAAGACCATTTTGAATAAGGAGACATCATGAAATTTCTAACAGCTCAAATTTTTTTAGCACTTTTTTCTTTAACTGTTTTCGCCTTCAGTTGCGGAGATGAGAACGACGACCAAACCAATATCAACGACTATAATGATGCGGACGCGGATTCGGATACCGATGCTGATGCTGATTCGGATACCGATGCTGATACGGATGCTGACGCAGACTACGGTTGTGTTGATAATGTAGCGTGGCATCTAGGAAATGCAGAAGGTACTTCTAAACCTATTAAGCAGAAGCAGCCCAATGCTTTCGGTCTCTATGATATGCTCGGAAACGTTATTGAGTGGGTTGCCGATTGTTATTACGATACTTTTGACGGCGCACCGACTGACGGATCGATATGGGATAAATCCGGATGTGAATTCAGAGTGCAAAAAGGCGGTTGTTTCGGAGCGCCGGCTTCCTCTCTTAGGGTTTCTAAAAGAGATTCGGCTAGACCGAACGCTTATGGAACTTGTACTCCGGGGGTTAGATGTGTTCGTGATATGGGAGTTCCCGAAAGCACTACCTACCAACTTGAGCATTTGGTATGGGTGGAAATTCCCGGGGGAACATTTAAAATGGGATGCAGCGATGACGGGGGATCAACATGTCTTGGTAATGAGTTCCCTTTGCACGATGTTACAGTTCCGTCTTTTTACATGACAGAATCTGAAGTGTCAGGTAAAGACTTTTTTATGGTCACAGGTGTGAATCCGAACGTGGATAGCACATGTCCTGATTGTGCTGCGATGAACATTCTTTTTGGCGATGCTCAACTGTTTTGTAGCAGTATCGGTGCCAGATTGGCTACCGAAGCTGAATGGGAATATGCTGCTCGCGGCGGTACTGAAGGCGCTTATTATTGCCAATAACCATTTTGATTTTTAGTCAACAAAGATAATCTCAATTGCTTAGATTCCGTTAAAGGACTCTGCTATGCTTCATATCAATACGAACAAACGAGAAAGACACAGCATGATCTTGTGTATTTATCGACATATTGTTACCGCGATGATTTTAACTGCGACTGTATGTGCGTGTCAAAAAGACGAAAAAGTCTCTTGTAGCGGTGACCTTACTAATATTGTCAGACCCGGTTTTTGGACCAATGAAACACATTGCAGAGGAGTTGAACCTGCATATGACCTCGTGTTTGATGACACTTTTGTTCACAGATTCGATATTACTATTTCTCCTGAGAATTATAAGATGATGGAGGATGATTTAAATCGAATCGTTTGGGAATCGATATTGCCGTCTGACCTGGATGAATTGGAATCACCCGCTTGGGTTCCGATTAACGTAAAGTATGACGGCGATACATGGACTAAAGTCGGTATGAGATGGAAAGGGCATTCATCCCTTGTCGGTGCATGGAAGTCTCCTATTAAGAAGTTGTCATTTAACTTGAATTTTGACTATTTTGAAGAGTCTTATCCCGAATTGATGAACCAGCGTTTTTATGGTTTTAAAAGTTTGATTTTTGCAAACGGTTATACTGACCAATCTTTCATTCGTGAGAAACTGGCTTCGGAAATTTTTCGCGAAGCAGGCATTCCGGTAACCAGAAATGCCTTTACCCAAGTATATGTGGATTTTGGGGAAGGCCCAGTTTACATGGGTTTATATACGTTTATGGAGGACCCGGCAGACAAGATGATGGAAGCACAGTTCGGGTACTATGAAGGGCACAAAGGCAATTTGTATAAACCTTACGGCAATGCAGCGAGGTGGCGAAACCCGGATGAAGAGGTAATTACTGACGATCACGATTGGTGGGAGAAGGATATCATAAAGTATTTTTCGAAAAGTACCAATGAAGACCTGCAAGACTGGAGTGATATCATGCGGGTTATCAGAAAGCTCCATAAGAATCGCCATATTCCTTCGCAATGGCGCGCCGACCTCGAAACAGTTTTTGATGTTCAATCCTTCATAAAAACTTTAGCGATCAGTCAGACAATAACATACTGGGACAGCTACGGTTGCATGCATCACAATTATTACGTTTATGCAAATCTCTTGGATCAAGGCAGAATGGTCTGGCTTCCATGGGATTTGGGGGAGACGATGTCTTATCGTCAGATCGAATCATGTCCGGATCTCAAAGGTGTAATGTTTGATGAAATAGTATATCCGAACGAGGAAGCGGGCATTGATACCTATTGGCCTCTTATTCAATACGTGTTGGGCGATCCGGTATATCGGCAAAATTATAAGAATGAATTAAAGCGGACTATAAACGGTCCGTTTGCGAAGAATCGTATTTTTCCTTTGATGGAAAAATATCATAATCTAATAGCGCCTTATATTGTCGGTCCCAAAGCCCAAGAGGCCTGGCCTTACACCACTTGTCATCCGCACGATTGCAGCGCTTTTGTAAACTCTCTTACCGAAGGAGAGGGAGCTTTAAAACCTCATGTTGATGCCCGTCACGAAGCGGTCAATCGAGCTTTGGAAAACTAGCGTTTAATGTTAGACGCAATAAAACTTGGAACAACCATGCTTCAAATAAAATTGTCTATCACAGTTCTTTTTATTATTGGAAAAGCAAGTTTGTGTATCGCTGAAACCGTTGCTCCTTCTGAAGAACCTACTAAGGCTGAAGAGTCCGTCGAATCTCCAGTCGCGGATATTGAGAAACACGATGAAAAAGTCGATTCTACTCCAAACCAAGCTGAATTGCCGATAAGCTCGTCGTTGCTTTCGGCAAAAACGGGTGAAGCTGATGATGATAATTCGGAAAAAGAAGGAATTACACAAATAGTAGGAGCGCTAAAATCAGAACCGGGATTGAGGGTCAGATCACAACTGGCGGGTCTGTTTCAATATCAAGATAATTCTCTTAAGCCTTCCAATGAATTTAGAATAAGTCGCGCACGAATTGAATTAACCTGGACTCAATGGAAACTCATAAGCGCTAAAGTAAAGGTTGAGGCAAAGGAGTTGTTTAGAGGCGGCAGCTTGTCTTCAATTCTAAGAGATGTATATGTTCGCGTACAACCTCTTCCCGAAATCGGTCTTAGGTTGGGACAATTTAAAAAGCCGTTCAGTAAATCTGCTCTGCTTTCGAGAAATACTTTGCCTTTTGTAAAAAGAGGAATAAGCAATAAGTATATTTCAAATCGTTTGTTGTATGGAGGAAGAGACATCGGTGCGATGCTGGAAGGACGTTTGTGGAAAGAGAAAAAGCTTGATTATAAATTGGGTATATTTAACGGCATGGGAAGAAATACAACTGAAATCGGTCTGGACGGGACCAAAGATTTGGTTGCCAGACTCGAAGCCGAACCTGTTAGGTGGTTTGATGTCGGACTTTCTGCATCTTTTAAATTTATAGAAAAGGCGGATTTGCCGGGTTTTGTAAACCGAAATAACTTTTTGGAAGTCGAAGAAGAGGAGTATCCTTTTGGTTATTCTGATGCTGATTTTATTTCAGAACATGAGTGGATGACGGGAGTATCTTGGATGACCTCAGCTGATGTTGTTTTTACTCCAAATAAATGGCGTATTGTTGCCGAGGGTATGCTCGGAGAAAACTGGTGGTTTAAGAAATATCCTATGATATGGTCTGCTTTGATGCTTGTGTCCTACAAACATAAGCTGAAAAAAGGCGTTCCTCTTTGGATTGAACCTGCAATTAAAGGAGAAACTTACACCTTTATGACTTCAGACATGAAAAACTGGCGTGTAAGACTGTGGCAGCTGACTCCTGCCGTTAATTTGCATATCGGAAAACACGTAAGACTGATGATAGACGGAGAGTTTGTCTTTGCCCAAGGTGAAGAATCCGATATTGACGGTTCAAGGAGATCCGGTCTTTGGCCTAATGAGTTTTCTGGAGATTTTAGCGATTCAAAAAGACTCCTTGTTCAACTCGCTTTTGGAATATAGCTAATGGATGGAAAAAAAGTTAGGTTTATTATTGTTGCAAGCATGTGGCTTTCAACTGTGTTTTGTTGTTGTAGCTCAAGGGAACAAAAAAATATCGAACCTAATAATATTGTAATAGAGGTATTTGCAGCATCAAAATGTGAACGCGCTGCAGATTTGTTTTCTGTGCTTGTACCGATAATACAACAACTCGAAGATAGAGTACATGTTAATATAGATTATGTAGGAAATGAGAAGGACGGAATCTTTGTTTCTTTACTCGGAGATATGGAAATACAGGGTGACATATTAGGTTTATGTGCAGACCGATCAGCAAGCCGAGCGCAGCAACTAATGTTTGTGTCGTGCATGTATAAAAATTGGAAAAAAATACCAAAGGATTGGGAGCTATGTGCAACAGAGGCAAGCATACCGCTAGGTTTGATGGATGAATGCTTTAAGGGAGAGAATGGAAAAAAGCTGCTTCGACGATCGTTTATTCATTCTGAGAAGAAGGCAACAACACGAGGACCGACTGTATACATAAACGATTCAGAATATGAAGGACGTCTTACCGAACCTTCTTTAGGTCGAGCTCTATGTAATTTATTAGACAATCCAAAACCCCAATATTGTTCAAAAGTTCCTTTGCCGGTAGAAGTTACGGTTACTGTGGTGAAGGATAAACGGTGCAGAGATCAAAGCTGTGAGACACGCCGGATTGTTTCAACCATAGAAAAAAACTTTGAAGGAGCTAGGATAAAAGAGTTCGACTATTCAGATCCTCAAGGAAAGAAATTATTCGAAAAAACAAAAAAGAAATATTTGCCGGTTATTATTTTCTCCGCAGACATAAAAAGAGATCAAAAAGGTTATCAGCGAATGCTTGGGTATTTGCATAGTATTGAAGGAAATGATGATCTGGTTTATCCATTGGGAACAAGTTGGAATCCTGTTGCTGAAATATGTGACGACAGCATCGACAATGACGGAAACGGTGCGACAGATTGTGATGATAACTTGTGTCGCGAAAAGCCCATGTGTCGACCTGAAAAGAAGAACTCGATTACTCTTTTTGCCATGACTCATTGTTCATATTCTGTTCGAGCCTTGGACATGATGGCAGAGGTGCTTAAAAATTTTGACAATGACCGCAAAAAGATAGATTTCGAAATCAACTATGTGGGAAACGAAATCGACGGTGAATTGTTTTCGATTCACGGAAAAGCAGCTACCGAAGAGGCGATTCGCAGTTTGTGTGCACAAAAATATTATAAAGAAGACTATCTGTTTATGCAGTATATCTTGTGCCGCAACAAAATGTATTGGAACAGCAAGGGCATGGAGTCTGAGGATGTCAACTGGCAGCTTTGTGCAAAAAATAAAATCAAGGCAACTGAAATAAAAAAATGCGCAGAAAGCGATGAGGGGAAAAGGCTGCTTTCGGCATCTTTTAAGAATGCTGAAAATTTTAATATTTCCGGATCGCCGAGGTGGGTAGTTAATGATAAAAATGAGATTTCGGCTGTTTCGGCCGAAACACTGAAGAATGCGTTCTGTGAAAGAAACAATATAGAAGAGTGTGCTGCCAAGTTATCTTCAGAGTCGGTTCTTATTGACTATTGCGGGGGTCGACCGAGAATAGCTAAATAAGCTGACAAAGTGTTTTAAGGTTTCAATAAATTCATAATGATTTATTCAATGGCTGATGCCGAATTTTGTTCGCGATTTGTAAGAGACGGCTCACGTTCTAAATTGGGTGACAGCTATTAATCTAGAAACCGGCTGGTTTTGGAAGAGACTTTTCGACAAACTGAGAAACCTTCTGTATCTTAAGCGTATCGAAGGAAAATAAAAAACAATTATTGAAATTTTATGTAGTCCTGCCGTATAAAATCCGTCATCATTATTGTATGGCAGAAAAAAAGAACTACTCAATGTTCTCTTTTCTAATGTCAGCGGCACTTTACTGACGGACTATGTTTTTAACAGTCTTTCATATACCAAAGGACTTCATCAGGTGAAAAAACAATCAGCGTTAACTTTTTATTGTTGGAGTGTGATAATGTTTGTTGCTTGTTCTGACAACGGCAATACTGACAAGCAATCGTTGTCAACTGATCCTATTGGGAATTCTGCTGAAACTAATATTTGCATTCATACGTGTATGGGAGAAATGCAGTGTATTTTACAGAGGGGTACTGTAGAGAGTGATTTGGGTTGCAGTGATCCCGCCAAGATATGTTGCCGTTTTATCGATTCTCCAATTAATAAAGATACTGATTCTGACAAAAGATACGACTCAGATACTAATTCAGAGTCTGATGCCGATGCCGATTCTGATGCTGATTCTGACGCCGATGCTGATGCCGATGCTGATGCCGATGCTGACTCTGATGCCGACTCTGACTCTGACGCTGATGCCGATGCCGATTCTGATTCTGACGCCGATGCTGACTCTGATGCTGACTCTGATTCTGACTCTGACGCTGATGCTGATACGGATACTGACCCTGATGTTTTAGCTTCGAATATTGAAATTACAGAAGTTTCCATTTATCAGAGCGTAAAAATTCCGTTGATGAAAAACGGTGAGGCTTTGGATGAAAGTTATGCTTCAGTTATTCGAGGCAAAGATGCTTTATTGAGAGTTTTTGTTGAAAGACAGACAGGCTGGTCACCGAGGACCGTCGCTGCTGTGCTTAGACTAGAAGGCGAAGGCATCGAATCTGTGAAATACACTGTTGAAAAGTCCGTAAATGTTGATTCTTCAGACAGCATGTTGTCAACAACCTTTAATTTCAAAATACCTGGAGAACAACTTACAGACCAAATATATTACACAGTTTCTTTGGTTGAAATAGCAGGTTCAACAAGCGGTTCTGTTAGCGGTGCGAAATGGCCGGAAACCGGCACAGGAACAATCAGCACTCAAGGAACAAACGGAGTGTTACGTTTGGTTATAATTCCCGTACAATACAATGCGGACGGTTCCGGGCGTATTCCGGACACAGGTAACGATGCCGTATCTTCTATTCGTAACCTGTTTTTCAAAACATATCCTGTTGCCTACGACGATATTGAAGTTACTATTGCAGACGTATTTCAGTGGAACAGTGCCATTGATGCTTCCGGTAACGGATGGGAAGAATTGTTGTATGAAATTGCAGAATATAAAAACAGTTTAGGATCTCCTGCCCAAGAGTATTATTACGGTCTATTTGAACCGACAAACTCGTTGCGAAACTATTGTACGGACGGTTGTGTGGTCGGTTTGGGTTTTGTTCCTTGGAACGAAAGACAAAGTGAAGCAAAAGCGGCAATAGGTATAGGTTATGATAATGAACTGTCTGCATATACAATGATACACGAGGTCGGTCACAACCACGGCCGCCAACATGCACCCTGCGGTGAGGTAGATGACCCGGATGCCGACTTCCCCTACAGCGGAGGGAAAATTGGTGTTTGGGGATATGATGCGTTGGACGAAAAATTAGTAAACCCCACTGCTGCAACAGATTTTATGGGATATTGTGAAGATCAATGGGTAAGCGACTACACTTTGGGCGGTTTGTTGACTTGGATACAAAATACAAATTTGTCTGCTGATATTAGGGGTGTTGAAACCGAATGGTATTCCCTTCGAATTAATATGAGAGGACAAATATCCTTGGGAGGTGTTTTTACTCTTTCTACCCCGCCTTTCGGCAAACCGGTGTCTTTAACCTTTTATGATTTAAACGGATCTTATGTTGCAGAAACAACCGGCTTTTTTACTCCATTTTCACCTTTAGTTGGCGGAAATGTATTGTTCGACTATCTTCCTGATAATGCCTATTATGTAAGTGTTTATGGCAAAGATTCGGGAATACCTCAGATTGAAAACGGTCTTAACGGGATTCTTCGATAGCATGAGTCGCTTTGCTATCTCTCAGAAAGCCTAATAATATATAATAAAAGTTATTATTAACATGGTTGATATGATTTTCAGCTAGACTGCCGTAATATTTCCCCAGCCTATCAGTTTGGATTTATTGAATAAAATGTTATCTGTGTTTTTTGATTTTTGCTGTATATACATTTACGGTAGTTTCGCTTAGCTCTTTTAGGAGGTTATGTGAATTCACTCGGGCAAATCGCTCTATACATCTCTTTGATAATGTCTGCCTTCGGCGGCGCTGTTGTTATGGCTGCACAAAAGGAATCTGCAAAGCGTGCCGGAGAGACTTTACTTTTGGGCGCAGCTGCTTCCTGTGCTGCCTCTCTGCTGATCTTGGCCTTTTTACTAACCAATCACGATTACCGAAACGCTTATGTCTACAGTCATGCGGACAGCAATATGGGATTTATATATCTGTTATGTGCTGTGTGGGGAGGACAGGAAGGCTCACTGCTTTTTTGGTCCGCATTGCAGACCTTTTTTACCGCTGCTGTTATTTTGTTGAAAAAAGACAAGAACTCGCTTGCTGTAGGTATTCTCGCTGCATTTCAAATATATTTTATTTCCTTGGTAATTCTGCATTCCAATCCATTTGAACTATCCGGAAGATCAGCTGTAAGCGGTATGGGAATGAATCCTTTGCTGTTAAATCCTTTTATGGCAGTCCATCCTCCTACATTGTTTTTAGGCTTTGCAGGTTTCTCAGTGCCTTGTGCTTTTGCATTGTCAGCATTAACAGAAAAAAAATATCGAGCAGATTGGCCGGCACAAGAGCGAAATTGGATTTTGTTTGCGTGGTTGTTTTTGGGGATCGGCAATATCTTCGGAATGGTTTGGGCTTATGAAGAACTTGGATGGGGCGGCTATTGGGGATGGGACCCGGTAGAGAATGCATCTTTTTTGCCTTGGTTGACCTCCACAGCATTGCTTCATATCGCTACATCAAAAAAGGCTGACAGATATTTTGGAGTGTACAGTGCTTTTCTTCCGGTTCTAACGTTTTGCCTTATTATATTCGGTACGTATATTACTCGTTCAGGAGTAATACAGTCTGTACATGCTTTTGCAGAAACCACTGTCAGTCCGTATTTCTTGGGTCTGATTGTGTTTCTTATATTGGTCACAACGGCGTTAATAGCTTTTAAAAAACGTGAACTTGTCACAGAAGAAGAATTTAAAGGTTTTTTTTCCAGAGAAAATTTGCTGCGCATAACCGTTTGGATTTTGCTGTTGTCTACAATGTTTGTTTGGCTGGGAACAATGATGCCCTTGTTTACAGAATTGTTTAAAGGGGAAAAAGTTGCGTCAACTCCCGAATTCTTTAATCGTTGGATGGTTCCGCTCGGACTTGCATTGCTTGGAACTCTCGGAGTCTGCTTGGCTTTCTCAAAAACAAAAGAAACGGAAGCATCAGAAGGTCAAAAAGTTAGATCAATTCTAACAACCATTTTGATACCGTTCGTTTTCGGCACTGTTTTGTCCCTTGGTGCTGCAGCTCGGTTCGGTCTACAAGGAATTGCACCGTCAATTGCTTTTTTGTTGATCGGCTTTTCTTCTGTTGCAGTAACAAAAAAAATTATTCGTATTTACACCAAATCCTCCGGCAATCAGGCATCAAGGCTTTTTAGACGCCGCAGATTGGGTGCTCATATAGTACACGCCGCAACCGTTGTAATGTTTTTGGGGTTTACAGGAGCAGCCTATACCGAAGAGACCTCTGCAGTACTAAACCCCGGAGAAATAATGGAAGCGGGTGATTATCGATTAATGTTTATGGGTCTTCGTGATGACAATAACTATCGTAGATATGCCGTATTTGCCGACCTTGAGGTTGCTTCGTCGAATAAATCACGAGGTGTGTTGTCACCGGCGCGTTTCTTTTATCATTCTCATCCAAATCAACCGACAAGCGAGGTGGCTATTTATTGGAATTTGAGTGCCGACCTTTTTGTTGCAATGGGAAACATTGATGAAAATACATCGGCTGTAACTATTCGTGTTATTGTTAATCCCTTGGTGTCGTTTATATGGATAGGCGGAGTACTCCTGATAATAGGTGTTTTGATAGGATTGTTTTCAAAATTTAGAACCGATTGCACAATTGATACAGCTGTACATACAAAAAGAATTGTATATGTAGGTTCGGTTTTAATAGTGCTTGCAGCATCTTCGGTCTTAGGCTTTTTAACAGAACCGCAATATTCGTTTTTATTGCTTATCGGAATTGCTCTGCTCACGATGATATTGTTCTTAAGTCGTGCAGTGTCTTTAGGTATGGGAAACAAGATTTCATGAAACAATTTTATGCAGTCTTAATCATCTTCGCTATTGCAGCTGCGTCGGGTACGGCTTTCTGCTCGGATTATTTCTTTTCTGATGTAAGAATAGCAACAGAGAAAAAAAATGAAAATCTGCTTGTTAGAGAAATGCTGGTACTGAAGCCGGTCGGCGAAAAAGATTTTTCTAACCCGGAAGGAATATTTGTAACTTTGCCTAACAATGCTTTTGATATTGCTTTGGCCGAAGGCGTTCTGTCAGAACAAATAACGATAACTCAAAATGCTATTCTCATCGAAGGTCCTATTCCGGTTTCCGGGAGACAGGCTGCAGTAATGTTTCTTGTTCCTATAAACAACGGAGTCGCTTTGATTAGCCGGTCGTTAGGTACAAAAGCCGAATTGGTTCATGCTGCTTACGTTGGACAAGAAAACAATATTGAGCTTTCCGGACCGGGCTTTTCAAAAAACGAAAAGGGAACAACACCGACAGGAATTCCTGCGCTGTTTATGGTGGGTAGAAAGTATGAAGACGGTGAAATTAGAATTATAATTTCCGGTTTTAGAAAAAACCTTGTTGCCGTTGCGGCCCTGCCGGTTGTAGTAATTTCTTTTTTTATTTTAGCAATCGGTTTTTTCATATGGATAAGAAACAGAAAAAATGAGCAGTGTGATTGACAATGCCGGTATCCATCGAAAAAATTGAGGTTGACGACGTTACAAAACTGTTCGGCAGAATTCGAGCTTTGTCTGCTGTTTCTTTTTCTTTTTCATGCGGTGAGTCGGTAGCGATCATGGGCGGAAACGGTGCAGGCAAATCGACTTTGTTGAGTTTACTATCACTGCTTTCTAAGCCCACGAGGGGACAGGTTAAAGTCAACGGCAAGACGGCAAGCGGATCGTGGAAACAGGATGTTATTTCACGAATAGGCTTCTTGGCTCATGAGCCTATGGTTTATCCGGAGCTGACAGCATATGAAAATTTGTTATTTTTTGCGCGTATGGGCGGTTCGGCCGATTGTAAAGAAGCTGTTCAAAAACAAATAGATGATATGGCGTTGAGCGACTTTGTTATCAACAGACCGTGTCGTGTTCTATCCAAAGGACAGCTTCAACGAGTTTCTTTGGCCAAAGCTATGCTGACCGAACCGGATCTGCTGCTTCTAGATGAGCCGGCTGCGGGTTTGGACAGTGCTGCGATATGCCGTATTGAAAGCGCAGTACATAAGCTTTGCAACCGAGGAGGTATGGTTATGGTTGTAACTCACGAACCCGAAGTTGCGGTTCGTACAGCAACCAGGGCGATTATGCTTCGAAAAGGAAAGATAATAGTCGATGAAAAAGCTCCGTCGGATTCCGACGGTTGGAGAGTTCTTTATAATAGATCACAAGAAGGAATATCTTTATGAGTTTTTGGTCTGTCGTTATTGCGATATTAAAAAAAGATATAACGATAGAGTTGCGCTCATGGGAAATTTTGTCCTCCACTACCTTGTTTGCTTTGCTGACAGTGCTTTTGTCGGCATTTGCTTTCGGCCTAAATGTTTTGCCGGCTGCTTCAGCATCAGCCGGAGTATTATATCTATCGGTTTCTTTCTCGGGTATTTTGGTTGTAAGCAGAACATATCTTAGAGAAAGAGACAACGGTGTTTATAAAGCACTACTGCTCACTTCAGCACCGAGAGCCGCCATTTTTCTAGGTAAAATGTTGGGTGTTGCAACCTTTCTTATTGCGCTTATTTTTATCCTCATTCCCATAATTGAATTGTTCTTTCATGCGCCTATGTTAAAAAATTTCCCGATGTTGGCTCTGATAGCTTTATTATCAGTATCAGGATACTCGTCAGCGGCAACGCTTTTCGGAGCAATGACAATAAAGACACAACTTAAAGATATTATTCTAGGAGCTGTGTTGTTCCCCTTAGTTGCGCCGATTCTAATAGCGGCAGTAAAAGCGTCCGAAGCAGTGCTTATTGGAGATGCAGTAAGGGACTTTATCGAACTCCTAGTCGTAATAGACATTATCTACATACTGGGCGGGATATGGCTATTCGGCCCGCTTATGGAAGAGTAAGCTACTTCTGAATCCAGGTTAGAGAATCCACCAATACTGCTATTGAAACAAAAGCACTTACTACTATTAAGAATAAGATAATACCTTGAATGACCATTCTGTGGGGATCTTTTGAGTTTAGAATATCCGATGATGAGGCTGTATCGTTGTCTGACATAATAAGCTCGTTGATAGCTTTTTGCCTTTTATAGGCGGAAAGCGCAAACAAACCGATAAAACATGATACGGCGAGGCCCAGCGCCAAAACAGCTGCCATGATCATTCTTTGAAATTTAGTTTTAAATGCGTTTAATTGGGCATCGTCTTCTTTTCTGCTGCTGATTAGAGTATGGGGATGACGATGACCTTTATATAATCGTGACATTACAAATGCTGCGGTTCTTTGCAGATCGAAGTCTTTAGAATATTTCGTAATGTCAGGTTCTGATGCAAGCATAGCTGCTGCCCATTTTTCTTCCGGATTTGCTTTTATAAGCCTTTGCAACAGCTTTTTTAGCGAATCAGCGACTGTTTCATTTTTTTCGGATACGTAAAAGTGCCTTACAGCTGTTGCGTTACCCGGAGCGATAGCTGACGTGTAAACCTGGAGTCTGTACAAGCCGGGCTGTTTCGGTCTTACATTTATCGAAGCTTTTGAGGAAGAAACCCAGCCTGACGATGCGTGAACAAGATATCCGTTTCGGTACAAATCGGCAAAGATGGGTCCGCCGTCTGATATCTGTTCAATTTCAACAATGACGGGTTTTCCGATGGGCGATATCGGCTCTGCAATTGATGCTGAAATGCCGGTGTAGATAATTTTCTTTGAAAGCACAGCAGAAGGCTTTTTTATTTCCAAATCCAAAGCTGTATCTTTATCAGAGTCTGAATTTTCTAAAGCTGCATCAGAGTCTGTTGACTGGGTGTTTGAATCTGTATCAGAGATTTTCTTTTTGTATGAAGCTCCGATAAATTTTATTCTTGCATCCAAAGCTGACGGACGAACGGACATAGCATAGAGCCCTGAAGCGTCAGTAACCGCCTCTACATATTCATTTTTTTGTCCCAATAGAATCATTGAGACTTTAGCAGCAGAAGGTGTAAAATCCTTGTCGGTTGTTCGCACAAAAACAGCGGATTCAATTCCAGTGGGAATGCCCCTGTCTTCACTGAAAAGTTCAATGTTCTTGCCGTCTTTTTCAATAATTACATGAGGATAACTTAAGTCATTATCAGGCGGTGTTTCAATATTCTCTTTTGGCGGACGATCTAAAATTGTTATGGGAGCTCTAACTATACGTTTCTTTTTGTCAAAAGAGACTTCAATTTCGAGTATATATGGTCCAATCTTGAGATTCGGAATTGCAAATTCGACTCCCGGGGCAACACCTCTGTCAGAAAGTACATCATCAAAAAGCAAATATTTTTTTTCTTCTCGTATAAGAGTTACGGTCAAATGCTCGGGAATAAAAAAACGACCGTCATCTGACATCAAAGAGACTCTTATAGCTGCATAGCCGCCTCGTTCGAAGTTTTTGTCTCCGTATACCAAGATAGTGTGGCTAATGCCGTATTGTGATACTCGTATTCCGGCCGAAACTAAGACAAATATCAAACTGGGCACCAATACCAAAAGTGTAAGACGAACCCATTTTCTATCGAACAATTCAGGTTTAACGAAAAGGTGTTCTTCAGGTAAGGACATATTCTTGCTATAATTACCTGTTACATGTTTTATGTCCAGAATGAGGAAGAATATTCACGTTAAAAAAATTTCATTGTAACTTGCTTTTGTATACAATCTCATGCTGTTGAGAGATTATTACGAGAAAATACAAGGAAAATAGAAGATTTACTTGAAGGGAGAAAAAATGACACATTCGGCAAAAAAGCATTTAATGTCAATGGTTTTAGCAACTCTATGCTTCTCGTCATTCGGTTGTGTAGCCGGTGATATTAAAGATGTTTGTGAAGACATTATAGCATGTGAGGGAGGCAATGACGATGATGAGAAAGCATGTGTTGCTTTGCTAAAAGGTGAAAGAAAAGCTCAAGACAACTACGGCTGTCGTGATGAGTTTGATGACTTATTCATCTGCCAAGCCGAATACGGAAGATGTGATAGAGTAGATGTAGGTATATATACAACTGAAAACGAGGAAGGCACAGAAGATCCTTGTTCAGCAGCCAGGTCCGCTTACAACGCTTGCGGCGGTATTGAATCTGCGCGATAAAAGCAGATAAGTAAGAGAGGAATAAAATGAAAAAAACAATATTTAAAAGCGTTGCGGTAATATCAATTATGCTTTCATGTATTATCACAACCGCTTGTAATCCCGATATAAATAAGTACTGTGCTGAACTGACTGACTGTGAAAAACTCAATGACTATGATGAAAATGCCTGTGTTGATGAAAAAACTGCTGAAAGAGAAGCTTCTGATGCATACGGATGTAAGGATCAATTTGACAAATGGGTTGAGTGTTTGGCTGAAAAATCGGTATGTCTCAATCCTAATGAAGACAATCGTAACTATACTTCTGAAGACAAGTGCTCGGATATATCTGATGATTACACAAGCTGCCTAAACGATGAGTAAGCCGGCTCTTTGGCATATAAGTTTTGTAAAAATCTACCTTAAAAGCTCAAAGGAGTGCGCTCTATTATGATATTCTTATTTGGACTAGTGATTGCAGCAACAACAAGTATTACCGGTTGCGGAGGGTCTGAAGTTGCTGAAAAAGCTATTCGCCAATCTGAGCGTTTTTATGAAGCCGGTTCCATTTCTTGGTTTGACGAGGGCGATTCTCTGGCTGCCATCAGAAACCTGACGAGAGCGGTGGAGACCAATCCTGATAATGACGAGGCACAGTATCTTCTCGGTATTGTGAGACTGGGGCGTGGGGAATATGAAGAAGCTGAAAAACACCTTGCTTTGGCAGTAAAGCTCAGATCCAACGGACGTGACCCTGCCGGCTTAGCCGGTGCTCAAAACAATCTGGGTGTGCTCTACCTTCATCAGAAGCGTTACGATGAAGCTGTTTTGTTACTGAAACAGTCAGCAGAAGAGGTAATGAATCGCGAGCCTTGGTTGGCCTATGGAAATCTAGGGTGGGCATATACTGAGTTGGGTGAGTATGACAAAGCCGTTGCAGCATTAAAAAGAGCGATGTTTGACCAACCTAAATATTGCGTAGGATTGTACCGCCTTGGCCGCGTTTTTTATCTCAAGCAAGACTATCCGGCAGCATCTGCATATCTAAATCAGGCAATTCAAACTCCCGAAGAAGGATGTAATCGTATCCAGGAGGCATATCAATTTTTGGGAATGACTCAATTAAGACAGGAGCGTTTCGAAGAGGCAAAACAAACGTTTCAGAAATGCAGGGACTTGAGTCCGATAACAACCTCAGGCATCGAATGCCAATCAGCTTTAGAAAGCCTGTAATGCACATTGCCTTGTGTAAAGGCATTTGAGGAACAAGCCAATTGTCAAGACAGACAGTTTCTTCCAACGCCTTTGTGCTTCGAAAAACCGCTTACAAAGATAGCGATTTTATAGTTACTCTTTTCACCGAAGAATTGGGCAAGGTATCTGCAATTACTTGCGGAGCAAGAAAAAACTCAAAGCGCTTTATCGGCTCTGTTGATCCCTTTTCACTTTTAAATGTTGTTTTGGAGTTGCCGCCCCCGGAACGTCAGCTTCGGAATATGAAGGAATCAACGCTGCAAAAAGCCTATTTGGGACTGGCGCAAAACATGCCTCGACTTAGTGCAGCTTCATTTGTTGTGGAGTTGTTTAGAGAGAGCATTCCTGACGAATCTCCCGATATCCGATTGTTTAAACTGCTGCGAAATACCCTTGATGCTTTGGAAGGTATGGATGCTTCTTATGATAGCTGTTCTTTAAGCACGGAAATACCCAAAGCCTTCATAGAAAAAGGGAGCAAGGGGGATATAAAAGAAGAAATACGTCAAATTGTAGTATTATTTGAATTAAGACTATTAACCCTAACCGGCTACAGTATGGAAATAGCACGATGCAACAGCTGCGGCCTTAATGTTCCATGTGGAAAAGCAGCATACTTCCATCCCGGAAGAGGAGGTATTGTATGTTCGGCTTGCGGAGGCGGTCCTATTCTTTTGTCTTCATCCGCTTTACAAACGATGGATATAATCTCAAAATCCGCTTTTGATAATTTTAACAATATCAAAATTTCTCTAAAAACCGTTGCGGAAATAGAGACAGCAACAGCTTCATTTATTGAGTATCATCTTGGAAAAACTCTGATGACGCGTTTTTTGTATGAAAAGACAATTCAAACCTCTATTTAGATAACTGTTCTACTGGTGTATACTGACAATTGTGAAAACGAGTTTACAAAATAGAATGTTTAATTCTGACAGCCCTGCTGATTTGGTAATCTTGAGTGACCTGCATTTGGGAGAAGGAAAAAGTCTGAAAGATAGAAGGTACGCTCCTAACGAAGACTTTTTTTATGATGATCAATTTGCTCGGTTTATTGAATTTCTGCGCAATATTTATTGTGATCGACCGAATGATTTGCGACTGATACTTAACGGTGACACTTTTGATTTTCTTACAGTAACATCTGTTCCAAGCGATGAAGAAGCCTCTGTTAGGAGATTTCGTGTTTCATCGTTTGAAAGAAAATTCGGGTTAAATCCTTCTGCCAAAAAATCAGTGTATAAGTTGGACAGAATAGTTATGGGCCACCGGCTATTCTTTAAAGCTTTGGCAGGATTTCTTGCAGACGGTTTTCGCATTGAGTTTATAAGGGGAAATCATGATCTTGAGCTGTACTTTGAAAGCGTTAAAAATCGATTACTTGAACATCTGACAGCCTTGGATAACACACTGGATTATGAAAAAGCTCAAAAACTGGTTTCTTTCCATGATTGGTTCTACATGGAACAAGAGAGAATCTATATAGAGCACGGCAATCAATATGATGCAGCTAATTCGATTCGTTATCCGTTTCATCCTATTCTTCCGACAAAGCAGGTGTCTGCAGAGAAAGATCGAATATTAGACTATCCTCTGGGTTCAATTTTGGTGCGTTTCTTCTACAATCGCGTAAGGCTTCTAGACCCCTATAGTCCTCGTATTGCTTCCTTTGACCATTATATAAGCTTTGTTAAACGCTACAATCTTTTTGATGTGTGGAAAGTTTATAAGGACCACTATCCGCATTTCATTGCAGCACTGGGATCGGCACCGGCGGCTGGAAGTTCGGGGGATGACGAAGGAGAAAATGTTAGGCAAAGTACGGATTTTGCGGAACATATAGATAATACAGTATCCCGAGAAATATTGGACAAGCTACATGCTTTAAAGGTATCTCCTATGTCGGCAAGCAAAGCCAATGTCGTTAAAGAAATGATAACAGCCTTTATGCGTCGAGGAATTCGATTTTTTGTTTTGGCTTTTGTGGTGATTTTTTTGTGGTTTGGAGTATTTCAATTAATCAATTTGGTTCCGGGAATTACAGCCAACGCTTTTTTACTTGCGCTGTTTGCAGTAGTAACCTTGGGCGGAGCCATGACCGTTTGGATTCAGCTGGATAGAAAACTAAGGAAAAAGCAGGCTGTTGCATTTTCTACAAAAATGCCGATACATGCCGAACAAATAGCTCGTGTTACTAAGGTCAAAAACGTAGTATTCGGCCATACTCACATGGCTGAGTGGAGAATTGTTAATAACGAACAATCTGTATATGCCAACAGCGGAACCTGGACTTCAATTGAAAATCCATGGGGACGTTTTATGAAGGACGCCAGACGGAATACTTTCTTGTCGGTTAAAAATGACGATGTGACCTTGCTTAGATGGAACGATGATGCGTCCAGAATTGATGAGGCTCCGCTGTTCGGCTTCTCAGATCATTTGCCTATGGATCGACTGCCTTCGGTCTCTGCTCTTGACACTGCTTTGTCCGGCGATATGTCTCTTATACCTGAGTCACCTTACAACAATAGCGTGATAGACGAAGATGCCGACAAAGAGGATTAATTGAGAATTAGAAGTTATGGGTTTGATCAATAACAAAGTTAATGTTTTTCGAAATAATGCTGCTCCATTTACTAATGCTGACGATTTGCTAATTTTTTTGGGTTTAGATCCACGGGATAGCCGTAACTCAACATCTGCTACATCAAAAAACAGCCGCATTCTTGTACCCAAATCATTTGCAAATCGTATGAGACCTTTTGATTTATCAGATCCTCTGCTGCGTCAAGTTTTGCCTATTGCTGAGGAACTCGAAAACAAAGAAGGCAATGAGGATCCGGTCGGAGACGAAAAAGCTAGGACGGATGATTGCAAGGTATTGCTTAAAAAATACAACACCAGGGCTTTGCTCTTAACCACTGAGAAATGCGCAATTCGTTGCCGATTCTGTTTTAGAAGAAACATGCCGTCTGATTGTTTTGCCGATGACTATGAACAGCTATTTAAAGCAATTTACTTACTACAGCATAGAACTGATATTAACGAATTGATATTGAGCGGAGGTGATCCATTAACTCTGCCTTACAAAATACTAAAAAAGTTTTTAACAAATTTGAATGCAGTAAAACATATAGAAAGAATAAGGATTCATACCAGACTTCCCGTTGCAGACCCTATTCGCGTTAATAAAGAAATGCTGGAGGTATTATCCTCTGCCAAGAAGCCGCTAATAATAGTGCTTCATACCAATCACGCAAACGAACTCAATCAAGAAACAAACGAAGCCGCAGCAAGATTGCATACTATTTCATCATGCCTCTTAAATCAGACCGTGTTGTTAAAGGGAGTTAATGACTCAGCAGAAATACTTGCCGAGTTGTCAAAAAAGCTGATACAGCAGCGAATTGTACCTTACTATCTTCATCAGTTAGACAGAGCGAAAGGTGTATGTCATTTTGAGGTGCCGATACCAAAAGGAAAGGCTATTGTAAAAGAACTGGCCGAAAACCATTCGGGATATCTTGTCCCTAAATACGTACAAGAAACCGCCGGATCAAAATCAAAGAATTTGTTGTAAATCCCGGTGCTGTTAAACCATTAGGTCTCTACTAATTATATAGCGGCATTATCCCTTATGCCTCATATATATTTAACCCAAAAATGTACCGGAACAGCTTCATTGTTGAAGTTTATGCTGCGATATAGTTTTTGAGCGGCAAAATTGTCTTCTCTAACTTCGAGCGAAATTTTACAGCAACATCTTTCTTTAGCAAACTGTTCAACAGCATTTAGCAGAGCTCTAGCCGCTCCTTTTTGTCGATGTTCGGGCAAAACGAATAGATCGTGTATATTGAGAAGTTCTTTTGCCCTAAATGTTGAAAACCCGATAAAGCAAACAGAAAAGCCGATAACCGTTTTGTTAAGTAATGCAAAAAATACAATTGCGTGTGAGTATTTTGCGAGCATTTCGGCTACGTTAGGATTAACCCCTCCGGGTACTTCAAAAGCACCTTTGGGGTCCTTCATGTATCTGTCAATCAGGTCGGTCAACGTTTGCTTATCGTCGGTATCATTGAGATCCGCTTTTCTTATTATAATCTTTAACGAGTCCATATTTTGCCTTTTTACTGCATTTACTTTTTCTAACGCAAAAGCTAAACGAATAATTTGCTACACTGTACATGCTGCTTCTTCCATGGATACTAACTTTTTTATCTTTCATTTCTATGATTAAAAATTAGGTCATAAATATCTTTCTTGCGATTTAAGGTTTGGCAACTTGTTTCATCATCATCCGGTTGTAGCAAATTATTTATATCAGCTATGATTTTATCTTTTGTAAAAATAGATTTAGAATCTTGTGATACCTTACGGAGTCTTCTTGTTATTCTGTCTATTTGTTCTTCGGACATTGTATAACCCTCCTCTAGTAAGAGTTTGCGCACCGACGTTCTGCCGGTGTTTTTACCAAAAAGGAAAATTGACGGCGAATGCCCCACTGTTTCGGCATTAAAGGGTTCGAAGCACCTTGCATTGTAAAGCTGACCGTGAGTGTGAATACCCGATTCGTGGCTAAACACGCCCTCGCCTACAATAGGATGTGACGTTGAAATTTCCCGCCTAGCGGCTTTTGATACAAGTTTGCAGATCTTGTTCAATTTTGACAAGTCAATGCCTGTATGCCTATTTAAAATTTGTTCAATTGCTGATGCAACACATTCAAAGACCGCGTTGCCGGCCCGTTCACCAATTCCAAGCAATGTTGTGCTCACTCGATGCGCGCCGGCTTCTAGAGCTGCTACAGAATTGGCTGTTGCCATGCCAAAGTCATTGTGACCGTGAAACTCAAATTCCATTTTGGGAAATTCACTTAACATCTCACCTATCAACTTTTGGATTTGTTTTGGATGAGAAATGCCAACAGTGTCTGCCAATCTAGTTCTGACAGCGCCGGCTTTTGAGCACCTGGTTACGAAATTTTTTAAAACCAAAGGATTTGCTCTTGTCGCATCCTGTGCACCCACAGATACAGCTATTCTTGAGGATTTAATCATGTCGATAAGCCGTACAACTTCAGTTGTGATTTCGTCATCGGTTACGCAAAGAGCCTGCCTGTGAAGATCAGAGGTCGGAGCACTAATATGTATTATATCCGCAGAAGTCCTTAAAGCGGTTTCCACATCGCTCTTGCGCGCTCTACACCAGGCTATAAGTTTAACTTTGTCTTTCGTAATTGAGCCGGCTCGGTTGCGAAGTTTGTCAAAATCGCTTTTTGCCATACGAGTAATGCTAAGCTCTATTTCTCTTACTCCAATGTCCACCAGTGCATCAAAGATCTCATCTCTTTCTCTATCTACAAAAACTACGTCTGAAGCCTGTTCGCCGTCTCTTAAGGTAGTATCTACGATAGGACATATTGTTTTTTCAATTTCAGGTTTCATTTTTTTTCAATTCATGTTGATACGTTTTTGGCCATTTTTCCAAGATCAAGTCTTCATAAAGTATTGGAGCAACAAATATGCCGGCTATTTATCGGTACTATTGGAGGAGATATTGGAGACGATATATATTTGAATATATTTCTGATTAATGCTTCTAAATTCGATTACAACAGAAAAATAGTCGGATACAATAAAGTGTTGTTTTTTACGGATATCACAAGTTTGTATCTCATTATGTCAGTTGACAAAATCAATCAGGAATATTTGAGTCGTCGATTTAATGAACATTTTTAGGCTGTTTGCTGAAGTCTAAACCGTTTTGCAAATTATGGTATGCAAGTTGCTGAAGGCTGTTACGAAACATCCTGTAGCAAAATCAGCAGCAGGGAAAGATGTGCGAACAGTGATTCGCTGGGAGAAATCTAAAAATGCGTAAAATAGCAATTTATGGAAAAGGCGGCATCGGAAAATCCACCACAACTCAAAACACAGTAGCTGCGCTTGCGGAAATGGGAAAAAAGGTAATGGTGGTCGGTTGTGACCCTAAAGCAGACTCCACTCGTCTTTTATTGGGAGGGCTTGCTCAGAAAACTGTTTTGGACACCTTAAGAGAAGAAGGTGATGACGTCGAGTTGGATGACATTCGGCGAGTCGGATACGGAAATGTATTGTGCACAGAATCAGGAGGTCCTGAACCGGGAGTAGGATGTGCAGGGCGTGGTATCATTACATCTATCAATATGCTGGAACAATTGGGTGCTTACGATTCAGGAGATTTGGATTTTGCATTTTATGATGTGCTGGGTGACGTCGTCTGCGGCGGTTTTGCTATGCCTATACGCGACGGTAAAGCTCAGGAAATCTATATTGTTTGTTCCGGCGAAATGATGGCTATGTATGCTGCAAACAACATCTGCAAAGGAATTTTGAAATTTGCAGAATCCGGAGGTGTACGTCTAGGAGGGCTTATTTGTAACAGCAGGAACGTTGACAACGAACGAGAAATGATCGCTGAGCTGGCAAGAAGAATCGGAACCCAGCTGATACATTTTGTTCCTCGTGACAATGATGTACAGAGAGCCGAAATCAACAGAAAGACTGTTATTGATTGGAATCCGGCTTGTCCTCAAGCAGACGAATATCGCAAGTTAGCCAAAGCTATTGTTGAAAACAAAATGTTTGTAATTCCAAAACCTCTTGCCATAGCTGACCTAGAAAGTTTGCTTATGGAATACGGTTTGGCGGCAGCATAGCTGATAATAAAGGAGATAGAAGAAATGTTAATGATTAGAGCAATTGTAAGGCCTTCTAAATCGTCCGATGTAATGGCTTCGCTAATGGCTGTTGGATTTCCGGCAATTACAAAATTTGACGTAGTGGGCAGAGGAAAACAGCGCGGTATGAAAGTTGGAGACATTACCTACGATGAAATTCCTAAAGAACTTTTGTTTACTGTAGTTGAAGATAAAGACAAACAGTTCGTAGTTGAAACAATAATGAATGCTGCAAGAACTTCTGAAAAAGGATCTTTCGGTGACGGTAAGATATTTATCAGTCCCGTATTAGAGGTCTACACGATAAGCAGGGGCATTCTAGAAACCGAGAGCGGTGTTACAGAAACGGTTGACATATCAAAAGACAGCATTTCGCCTGAAGCAAAAGCTGAAAGTGTTGTAACAAAGGACACGCCATGAGTGTTAAAGAAGAGGAAATGGTAGAAATCATTGCGGTAATTCGCATGAATAAGATGAATGAAACCAAGAGAGTTCTATCGGAAATCGGTCTTCCTGCTTTTAGTGCTTTTAAGGTTATGGGTAGAGGAAACGGCAAGGTAGATCATCTCTTACTAAAAGGAGCAGAAGCCGGTTACGAAGAAGCCATTTCGCAGCTCGGACCTTCTCCCAAATTGTATCCGAAACGTATTTTGATAATGGTTGTGTCAACGAAGTTGAAGAGTAAAATCATACGCGCCATTATTAGAGTAAATCAAACAAGGGAACCGGGAGACGGTAAGATCTTTGTATTGCCTGTTAGTAATGTATATCGAATCAGAAGCGGAGAAAGCGACCTTAAGGCGCTTTCCTAAAAAATGGATACAGTTATGAGTACAATAAAAAAACTCAACGACCTCAACCAAATAAAAGAAGATATCATAAATGCTTATCCGCGCAAAGTTGCAAGAAAACGAGCACGACAATTCTTGGTAAATGATCACAAAGACGGCGAGCCTCAAGAAATCTACGCCAATGTAAGAACAACACCGGGAATCATAACACAAAGAGGCTGCTCTTATGCCGGTTGCAAAGGTGTGGTGCTTGGGCCGACACGAGACATCGTAAATATTACGCACGGTCCCATCGGTTGCGGATTCTATTCTTGGTTGACTAGAAGAAATCAAACAAGACCTGAGTCAGACAAAGACGCAAATTTTATTCCGTACTGCTTTTCAACTGACATGCAGGATTCCGAAATTATTTTTGGAGGAGAAAAAAAGCTTAGGGCTGCAATACAGGAAGCGTACGACCTCTTTCATCCAAAATCCATCGCAGTGTTCGCGACCTGTCCGGTGGGATTGATAGGCGACGATATTCACTCGATTACACGGGAGATGAAGGAAAAACTTGGTATTAATGTGTTTGCATTTAGTTGCGAAGGATACAAAGGTGTATCTCAATCTGCGGGACACCACATAGCTAACAATCAGCTTCTCAAGCACGTAATAGGAAGAGACGATACACAAACAGAAGGAAAGTTTAAGATCAACCTTTTGGGAGAATACAACATCGGCGGCGATGCTTTTGTAATAGAAGATTTGCTGCACAGATGCGGCATTACGCTGGTATCTACATTCAGCGGCAATTCCACAATAGGCTCATTTGAAAGAGCACATACAGCGGACCTCAATACAGTAATGTGTCATCGGTCGATCAATTATGTAGCAGATATGATTGAAAAGAAATACGGAATACCTTGGATCAAAGTGAATTTTATCGGTGCCGCAAGCACTGCAAAATCCCTTAGAAAGATTGCAGCATATTTTGAAGATAAAGAACTTTCGAATACTGTGGAGAAGGTGATCGAGGAGGAGACTGCAAAGGTCGAAATTCATCGTCAAAGGGTATATGATCGATGCAAGGGGAAAACTTCGATGCTCTTTGTAGGGGGTAGTAGAGCACATCATTATCAGGATTTGTTTTCTGAAATAGGTATGACAACTCTTGCTGCAGGATATGAATTTGCGCATCGGGATGACTATGAGGGGCGTCAAGTGTTGCCCTCCATCAAAGTGGATGCAGACAGCCGTAATATTGAAGAACTCGAAGTCGAGCCGGACTCCGAAAAATATATTCCTCGTGTTAACGAAGAAAAACTATCAAGACTTAAAGCTACCGGTGTTACTTTTAAAGACTATGCCGGTATGATGGCCGAAATGTCTGAGTCATCGTTTATTATTGATGATATTTCTCAGCATGAAACAGAAAAACTATTGGAGTACTACAAGCCTGACATTTTCTGTGCCGGCATAAAAGAAAAGTACATTGTGCAAAAGTCAGGTACAGCCTGCAAGCAACTTCACAGTTACGATTACGGCGGTCCGTACGCTGCATTTGAAGGGGCAATAAATTTCTATAACGAGATCGACCGAATGGTGAACGCATCAGTTCGATCACTAGTTCGCCCGCCTTGGGATGTAGATGCTGAACCGGGTTTGGATGCGGATTACGTAAATAATTGAGAAGGAGATTATCGATGTTGCTTAGACATACAACAAAAGAGCCTTTTGAACGCTCAGCCCTAACCGTTAATCCGGCAAAAACATGTCAGCCGGTAGGTGCGATGGCCGCAGCCTTGGGCATTCACGGATGCTTGCCTCATAGCCACGGATCTCAAGGTTGTTGTGCGTATCACAGAAGCGCTTTAACACGACATTACAAAGACCCGGTGTTGTCCGGAACCAGTTCGTTTACCGAAGGCTCATCGGTATTTGGAGGACAAGCAAATCTGCTTCAGGCTATAGAGAATATTTTTACCATCTATTCTCCTGAGGTTATTGCGGTACATACAACCTGTCTTTCTGAGACAATCGGAGACGATGTAGGGCAGATAATTACCAAAGCAAAAGAAGAAGGAAAAATTCCTTCGAGTAAAGAAGTATTCTCGGCCTCCACTCCAAGTTATGTCGGCTCACATGTTACCGGATTTTCAAATATGACAGCTGCCATGGCCGACCATTTCAGCAGTGAAAAATGGGTAAAACACGGAGGTATTAACGTCATTCCGGGTTGGATGGAGCCGGCGGATATCAGAGAGGTAAAAAGACTGATTGCATCTTGCGGTCAAGACGCAGTGGTATTTCCGGATACTTCTAATGTATTTGATACCCCTATGACAGGAAAATATAGCTACTTTCCAAAGGGAGGCGTGTCTGTTTCTGATTTGCGCAGAACTCCCGGCAGCGAAGCTACAATTGCAATGGGAGCTTTTGCATCTGAAGCTGCTGCCAAAATCTTGGATAATAAATGGAATATTCCATATGATGCAATCGACCTTCCAATCGGGATTAGAGCTGTTGACCGCTTTATTGCTTCAATCATCTCGATTACCGGAAAGCGACTATCAGAAGAAATTATGTATGAGAGAGGAAGACTTCTCGATCTCATATCAGATATGCACCAGTATTTTTACAACAAACGTGTTGCATTGTGGGGAGACCCCGATCAACTAGTCAGTTTGACGGAATTTCTGTGCGACTTGGATATGAAGCCGGTCTATATAGTTAGCGGTACGCCGGGAAGAGCGTTTGAAAAAAAAATACAGAAAATACTGGAAACTAAGAGTCCCAACGCTCGCGTTAAAAGCGGTCAAAACGCTGATATGTTTTTGTTGCATCAGTGGATTAAAGAAGAACCTGTTGACCTGCTTATCGGCAATACCTACGGAAAATACATAGCAAGGGATGAAAACATTCCCTTTGTTAGACACGGTTTTCCAATCTACGACCGGACCGGGCATCAATATTTCCCTACAGCCGGATACAGCGGAGCAATACGTTTGGTCGAGCAAATACTTGATTGTCTTTTGGACAAGAGAGACAGGGAATGCTCTGAGGAAACAGTAGAATTGGTAATGTAATGTTTAACCTTATCAAAGAAAGACACTCGCATATATCTACATCACGAATGAATGTCGCAGACATGTTGTGCGAAAAGACAAGTGTTGCAGGGTCCGTTAGCCAGAGAGCTTGTGTGTTTTGTGGGTCAAGGGTTGTACTTTATCCTATAGCCGATGCTGTTCATTTGGTTCACGGTCCCATTGGGTGCGCTGTGTATACTTGGGACATAAGGGGGGCTTTGTCTTCCGGCCCGGAATTGCACAGAATGAGTTTCTCAACAGATCTTAGTGAAACAGACATTATTCACGGGGGCGAAAAGAAACTGTATCAATCCTTGACAGAGTTAATTAACAGATACAATCCCAAAGCTGCTTTTGTTTATAGTACCTGTATTGTCGGACTGATCGGCGATGATATCGATGCAATATGTAAACGGGCTAGTAATGAAAATTCTATCCCGGTTGTTTCTGTGCATTCCGAAGGATTTAAAGGAACTAAAAAAGACGGATATTACGCTGCATGCAAAGCCCTGTTGTCTTTGATGAAAAATAAGGCCGGCACCAATGTGCAAAGATTATCTGTAAACATTTTAGGTGAATTTAATATCGCAGGTGAGATGTGGATTATTCGCAAATATTTTAGCGAAATGGGAATTGATACTGTAGCGTCCATTACAGGGGACGGTCGTGTAGAGGACATATCCAGGGCACCAAATGCAGCTCTAAATGTAGTTCAGTGTTCCGGTTCTATGATGTATCTTGCAAAAATGATGGAGGAAAAATACGGCACTCCGTATATTCGTGTATCGTACTTCGGCATCGAAGATATGTCACGGGCTCTATATGATATTGCCGACTTTTTTAATGATACTACTGTAAAGGCTAAAACAGAAGCTTTAGTCAAACGTGAAGTGTCTGCAATATTGCCTGAACTAAAGAAAATGCGCTCCGAACTCAACGGCAAAAAAGCTGCTATCTATACAGGCGGTGCTTTCAAGGCATTTTCTTTGGTGCGGTCACTTAGAACTCTAGGTATTGAAACAGCTATTGCCGGATCGCAAACAGGCAACAAAGAAGACTATCAGACGCTCTCTCAGCTTTGTGAAGAGGGAACTATTTTAGTAGATGATACCAATCCTCTGGAGCTGTCTCAATTTATTGCAGAAAAAAATGTAGATCTATTTATCGGCGGCGTCAAAGAGCGACCTATAGCCTACAAATTAGGAATTGGATTTTGCGATCATAATCACGAGCGCAAGATTCCGCTGGCCGGTTTTGAAGGCATGCTCAATTTTGCTAGAGAAGTTTATGAAACAGTTATGAGTCCAATTTGGCGCCTTATGCCGAGACATACGCATTCGGAGGGAATGTTCAAATGAAAGCCGGCGCAAGATATCATGTAACACAAAATGCATGTAAACTTTGTGCTCCTCTTGGAGCGTCTTTGGCTGTCAGAGGTATTAAAGGTGCAGTTCCATTTTTGCACGGCTCTCAGGGCTGCGCTACATATATACGACGGTATTTAATCAGTCATTATAGAGAACCTATGGATATTGCGTCTTCTAGTTTTGATGAATCTGCTGCTGTTTTTGGCGGGGAGAAAAATTTGGTTGCCGGACTAAACAATGTCGCTGCAAAGTATTCGCCTGAGTTGATAGGTATTGCAACTACATGCCTATCGGAAACCATGGGTGAAGACATTGAAATGTATTTGGAGAATGCAAAGAAAAACTTTCATCTTCCCAATTGCAATATGTTCAGTGTGTCAACTCCAAGTTATGCGGCAACTCATGTGGATGGATTTTTCCGAACGATATATGCTTTGATAAACAGCTTTTCGGCGCATGTTTCTGATAGTGAACATATTGCAATGTTTCCAGGATTAGTTTCACCTGCTGACATCAGATATTTAAAGGAGGTGTTGTCCGATTTCGAACTCGATTTTGACATAATCAGTGATTACAGTGACACCTTAGACGGTCCGACATGGAAAGAATATCAGGCTATTCCGCAAGGAGGCACGCCGCTCTCGGCAATTAAGCGAGCCGGAGATGCAGCTGCCGTGGTGGAACTGTATCGCACTGTGTCTTCCGAAAGTCGTCCAGGAGCTCTATTAAAAGCTGTATTTGGTATATCGGACTATCCACACACAATGCCTATCGGAGTCGTTGCGTCAGACAAGCTATTTGCCACTTTGACTAAGCTGTCAAAACATTCCATACCTCAAAAATATGAAGACGAAAGAGGCAGACTGCTTGATTCCTATGTTGACGGGCATAAGTATGTGTTCGGTAAAAGGGCAGCTGTTTATGGAGACCCTGATTTTGTAATAGGAATATGTGCTTTTTTGGCAGAAATCGGAATGCATCCTGTTATTGCGGCTACGGGTACGAGAACCGGAGCTATGAAGCATCTACTAGATACACTGATAGAGAACAAATCATTTGCTCCTATTATTGTCGAAGAGACCTCTGATTTTGCAAAGTTAGAAGAAGATGTAAAACAACAAGAGGTTGAAATCCTAATTGGAAATTCCAAGGGATACGGTATTTCCAAACGACTCGGCATTCCCTTGGTGCGCGTAGGATTCCCAATTCATGACCGAATCGGTGCCTCCAGAATCTTGCATATAGGATATAGGGGCACTCAACAGTTGTTTGATAATATCGTCAATACACTTTTGGAAAACAGACAGGATTCGGTCAACATCGGTTATGCGTATATGTAAGGCGAAATTTGAAAGGTAATTTAGAAACATGGACAAACTACTTCAAAACCATCCTTGTTTTAATCATGATGCAAAAAAGAAATACGGAAGACTTCATTTACCGGTCGCTGCCTCATGCAACGTGCAATGTAACTTTTGCAATCGCAAATACGATTGTCCCAATGAAAGCAGGCCAGGCGTTACATCCGCGTTGTTGTCTCCGAAGGAAGCTTTGCTTTATACCAAGGAAGCGGTCAGACGCATGGGTGAGATATCGGTGATAGGCATAGCCGGTCCCGGCGAGCCCTTTGCCGACTCAAAAATCACTTTGGAAACGTTGCTACTGGTGCGTTCCGAGTTTCCTGACATTTTGCTATGCACTGCCAGCAACGGGCTCAATGTTGCACCTTATGTCAAAGAGCTTAAAGAACTTGGTGTCAGTCACGTTACGATAACCGTTAACGCTGTTTATCCCACCATCGGAGCGCATGTGTACTCGTGGGTAAGAAAAGGCAAGAAGGTTATGCGCGGAATTGAAGGAGCAGAGGAGCTCTTAAAGTGTCAGGAACAAGCAATTACGCTTTTGGCTGAAGCCGGCATTGTAGTAAAAATCAACAGCATAGTTATGCCGGGTATAAATATGGATCATATGGCTGACATAGCCTCATGGGCAAAGGCTCGCGGAGCAAGCATCATGAACTGTATTCCAATTTATCCGGTTAAAGATGCTATTTTCGAAAATATGGAACCGCCAAGTAAGGCAGCTATGGAGGAAATACTTTCAGAGGTGGGTGATATTCTGCCTTTAATGAAGCACTGCGCCAGATGTAGAGCAGATGCAGCAGGTCTTATCGGTTGCGACTTGACCCAAGAAAGAGAAGAAGCTCTAGGTGCGGTATCAATGTATACTCAAAGCACAAAACCATATGTTGCTGTTGCAAGCAGAGAAGGAGCTTTGATCAATCTCCATATGGGTGAGGCTAAAGCATTTTATATTTATACTTATGATGATGCTTCTCAAATACAACAAGTGGAATTGCGCGAAGCGCCGGATTGCGGTCAAGGTGATGCGAGATGGCAAAAACTTTTGGAAATACTCAGCGATTGTAGAGCGGTATTGGTATCTGATGTAGGCGAGAGGCCTAAAAGAATACTCGAACAAGGCGGCATAAAGGTATACGCCGCAGAGGGAATGATAGAAGACACGGTCGATGCTATTTTAAAAGGAAAGCCGATTAAAAATCCCGTTACAACTTTAAAAGAATGCGGTCACAATTGCGAAGGAAACGGTTTAGGGTGCGGTTGAAACGCACAAGAACATATTCTATTAAGGAGAAAAAAATGAATAAACCTAAATATCATATTCTCGTGTGCAATAGTTATCGAGTAGACGGAGCCGCCAAGGGCGTTTGCAATAAGAAAGAGGCTCCCGCTCTTATACAATATTTGGAACAAGAAATTATTGAGCGAGGCTTGGATGCTCAGGTTTCATCGACCGGATGTCTAAAACAATGTGAAAAAGGTCCTATCGTTGCCGTCTATCGTGAGGGAGATTGGTACGGTGAGGTAACAGAAGCAATGATAGATGAAATATTGGATGATTTGGAATGAACAATAGAGAGATGAATGGAATGTTATATTTCAACTATAGAGATGATAATTCAAGACAGATTTGGACTATTTGGTTGATCATCTTCTATTTGTCAGCATGCGGCAATGCAGAAGATAATGTCAGCCAAAAAAAGCAATAACACAATACAATCAATAACAGTATTTGTGACGTTTGGATCGAAGTCTTCGCTTGATGAACTCTGTTCAATTTATGAAAGAACCAAAGGCCGTCAGGTAATAATTAACTATGCATCTTCCGGGGTTCTTGCAAAACAGATTTCTGCCGGTGCGAAAACTGTTCTGTTTGTTTCGGCAAACAAGAAATGGATAGACTATTTGTCCCAACATAACCTGATCGAAAAAGCTTCGGTCAAAGAGATTGCTAAAAATTCATTGGCTATTATTGTCTCAAAAAGTATTGATGTGGATGAAATTGTACTTGAGCCTGAGTTTGATATTACAGCTTTGATAAAAGACAAAATTGCATTAGCTGACCCTGCCGTTGTTCCGTCAGGACAATATGCAGAACAAGCGCTGGAGTCTTTGGGATGGTTTGAAAAGCTTAAAGACCGAACGGTTCTTTTTCCGCATGTGCTTTCTGTCTTGAGATGCGTGGAAGCAAAAGAATGTGATTGCGGCATTGTTTATCGCTCAGATGCTTCGGCATCTGACAAAATAGAAGTGGCTGTTGAAATACCTGATGCTCTGCATGATCCTATACTGTTTTATATAGCTAAAATAGCCTAACAAGCGGATGACAGCGGCGAATTGTATGATTTTATAACTTCCAAAGACGGTGAAAATGTTTTCTTGAAACACGGTTTTGCCAAAGCGGACGGCAGTTAGGTATAAAGTGAACGAATTAGAGAAGCAGGTGGTTATTCTTTCTATTAAGGCGGCTGTTTTGAGCACTGCTTTAATCATGCCTTTAGCTGTGTGGCTTGGATATATAATGGCCTGGAAAAACTTTTTTTAAAAGCCCTTTATAAAAGCGACAATTTCACTGCCCCTTGCAGTGCCTCCTGTTGTAACCAGATATTTGTTGCTGCTGTTATTAGGTAAAAATAGTTTTATTGGAGGAGCTGTTTATAACCTTTTCGGTATAAGACTTACGTTTAGTTTTGCCGCTATTGTTGCGGCATCAATGATAGTTTCCCTGCCGCTTTTTGTGCGTTCAGTACGCTCAGCCTTTGCTTTGGTCAATCCGGCTTTTGAACAGGCATCGAGAATTTTGGGGGCAAATCCATTAGCGACATTTTTTAGGGTAAGCCTACCGGCAGCTATGCCCGGTGTAATGGACGGATGCGTATTGGCTTTTGCAAAGAGATTGGGAGAGTTCGGTGCTACGATAACCGTTGCTGGAAATATTAGCGGAAAAACCCAAACTCTGGCTCTCCTTATATACTCTAGTATGCAGGAGCCCGGAAAAGAAAGCGAAGTAGCAAGGCTCGCTGCTTTTTCAATTGTACTCTCGTTTATGGCAATAATTGTTTCTGAATTAATGCAAAGAAAACAAACAAACGATCAAACATGATTTTGCGTATCGACAATATCGAACTGTCCCTCAAAGAAAGTGCCACAGTCAAAGAAAGTTTTCTGTTTCCGACCAAACGAGCACGAAAAGTTATCGGCAAAACTGAGATAATTTGAATGGGGATCGTTGATGAGCGTCGACAACCGCTCCATACAATGTTGTCATTTATTTGATTTGGAGTGTTCTGAATCGATTCGAATTAAAAAAGATAGTTAACTGACATTAGTCTTTCAATCGGTGGCTTTTCTTCCTAAAACCGCCTGCCAAATAGTACGCCTCATAGTCGATATACCAAAATCGGAGAGGCTTTCCGTTTGCCTGAAAATGTTTGGATTGAAGCTAAGTGATTTTGTTCTGTGCATGGATACATACCCCAAGTTACATACCCAAGTTACATACTCCAAGTACAACTCCGCATAGAGACGCATCTTTTTCGATATTCTTAACAATTCTTTTTTTGGATTCCACCCGCTTTTAATAACGGAACACCACTGAGCAAACAGGGAAGGCTAAGTGAGAGACTCATGGAGGGGCTTTGTGGATTGCATTAGGTTTTTATTTTTAATGTTCATAGATGTCGGAGTTCTTTTTCGAATTCTGCCTGGTTTAACAGATTCAATGTTTCCGTTCACAGCATCGCCGGTTTATCTCGAACAAAATAACCAATTGGAGGTACTTTTATGAATAGAACGATAGTTACAATAAATGTTATGTCGGTTTTCGTTATAGTGTTGTCGGTCGTCTTTTTTAATGCATGCGGAACGTACGACGCGCCTGGGGTAGATACGGGAACAGGCAATATTAATGAAAATGAAAGTGATAATACATTAGTACCGTCTGACCCCAGACCGGATCTGCCATGTGATGTTTTCGAAACCGCCGGTGCCCCGTGTGTTTCCGCGCACAGCTCGGTTAGGGTTCTTAGATTAGGATATACCGGACCTCTTTACCAACTTTGCCGAGGGGGTTCACAAGCCGGACCTGATTCTTGTCAGGGAGAAACGCTTGATATTTATCCGGCCCCAATTGGGACAGTATGTGACGGTATTTCCGCAATCACAGTTGAGGGTTATGCTAATGCTTGCGAGCACAGAGCTTTCTGCAAAGGTGTGCAATGCACAATAACAAAACTCTACGATCAGGCCGTGCATGCTTCCGGACCTCAAAATGACCTTGAGCCTGCACCTCCCGGCGGTGCCAAAAGAACTCCCGCTAATCCGGTCAATGCTATGGACCTTCCGATAAAGATAAACGGTCATAGCGTCTACGGAATGCTCTTTAGACCGGGTATGGGTTATCGTGCCGGTTGTAATGGATGTAAAACTTCTATTGCAACTGATTTAGCAACTGGTGATAATCCGCAAACCCTATACATGATAACCAGTCAGCACGATACAATTAATGGATGCTGCTTTAACTATGGAAACGCCGAAACGACTTGCAACAACGACGGCAACGGCACTATGGAGGCGGTCTACTTTGGAAACGGGGTTATTTGGGGTACAGGCTCCGGGGATGGACCATGGGTTATGGCAGATCTCGAAGACGGTCTTTATGCAGGATGGGAAAATGGTCAAGACCAACTTATTTCGACCAATACACCTCTTTTGCACGATTTCGTGACCGCAATTGTAGTCGGCGACACAGCTGATAAGAATGGGGGGTTTGGTCGTTTTGCACTCTACGGCGGTGATGCAACCTCCGGATCTTTGGCAGAGAAATATGATGGGATACGGCCCCAGAAAGTCGGTTATGTTCCTATGCGAAAACAAGGATCGCTCATTCTCGGAATCGGAGGGGATAACAGCGACGGTGACGGCGGACGATTCTATGAAGGCGCAATTGTAAATGTTCCTCTTGATAGAAGTCCGGCTCTTGACAACCTCCAAGCTGCAATTGTAGCTGCGAGATACGGAAACTAGTGAAATCATGCTGATAAGATCACAATTGGTTTTTGTATTTGGCGTGTGGCTTTTGTCGTCAACGGTAGCGGCTCAACCTGTAAAAGAATCCAATCATGAATCGGGTAATGAATCGACCGTAACAGACGATCTACGCACCGAACTGGAATCTCTGCGGGCCGAAGTGGAGGCCCTAAAACAACAAAACAAGGATAGGGACCAATCGGTTTCCCAAGAGCAAGACTCTGACTCGGCTGCAGATGAGTCCGATAATGAACTGAAGCTCGGCGCAGCTTTCGCTGGATGGGAGATTGGGGTTCACGGTTATTTTCGGGCTCCGTTAACTATCGGTATTAGCAATCGACCGAGTCCGGATAATATGGACGGTTCCCCTCAAACTCAACTGTCTTACGGGCCTAATCGAATCATGGATTCGAACTACTACAGTTTTGCTTACACACGTCTTCAGGAGCAAGACTGGGCTGAGCTTTCCGTATATGCGCGAAGAAAACATGTAGATGCTGAAGTTGGGTGGATGGGGTATTGGTTTCAATCAATCGGTTTTAGAAATCCTGATGCAGGATGGGCACCCGGAATTGCTCGTCTAACCCTTGATACTGATTTTAGAATCGGAAGTATTAATACAAATGTTGCACTTACGGGCGGAGCTTGGTGGCCTAGATTCGGCTATCACAAAAAGTATGATACGTATACTCTCGGTTTATTTCGACAGCTCGGTGAGCAACTTAAATTGACAGTTCCCATCAATTCCGATTTTAAGTTGACGCTCTACCAAGGTTTCGGTAGCGGCCGAGACGGCAGCTACAATTACCAGATTGGAGAGGCTCCCAAAATCTATGGAGCAAAGACCGGGTTAAATCTGCTTCATTATGAGCATCTCAGATTTGAATATCGCGATTATGTATCTCTTGGAATTCATTACAGCGATCAAAAAACCCGTGACCCAAATCTTTATCCGCAAGACGTTGGTGAGAAAACATATAGTGCTGTACGAAAAGCTCGACTGTCGGTTGTCGGCGGGGAAATAACCCTGAGTGCGCCGCGCGCGGGTTCTTTGTGGATTTCGCCATCCTATATACGTGTACAAAACGGATGGGCACTCGCTGAAAACGGAACAGAAGTCATGCATTCGTTAGGAGGTGCAGGATTTGCCGGTAACTATATGGGATTCGGCGGATCGGTAGTCCACAGCACAGGTACAGGTAATACAGTAAATCTAGGCTTCCAATATGAAAACACACTATCTAATATTTTAGGCAAAAAGCAAGGAAGCATGATTCCTGATGTTACAGCAAGTGTTTTCGGTTTGATGGCAATTGCGAACCTTGATTTACCCGCAGAATCAGCGGTTACACAGGATCAAATAAAGCAGTTCAAGTGGGGTGTGGATGCAGAGGCTCATATTCAAAAATGGTTAGGATTTATGCTCCGCTATGATTCGGTCAATTATGACCTTGAGCATCCCGCATACATTTTTTCTGCTATTACCGCTCGTTTAACAATTTCCTCTCACTTTTTATCCGGTGAGCGAATCTATCTTCAATATTCACACTATTTCTACGGCGATTACATGACCATAGCCGGCAAATGGCCGTGGGGTCAGCCTTTAATTGCCGGAAGTGATATCGTTCAAGGCGGTCCATACACGGGTTGGGCGCCTGACAGGGATGTTCTAAAAATTCAAGCTGAGATCGCTTTCTAAGCTTTAGTTAGGAGATATATCTATGAAACCCTATTTTTTTCTCAATATACTTTTCATTATGTTTGCCGTCGTTTGTGTAGTTAACTGCGGCGGACCGCAATCGCCGATTCCTTTAGAGCAAGCTCAATCAGTTGTTCAGGAAGAACCGGCTGAGACTGTTTTGGAAACTGCAACTGACGAAGAAGTCCCAAAACCGTCAGCTATTACTAAGAGTCCCTTCGGAACTGCGGACGGTAAGGAAGTCAGCCTGTATGTGCTCACCAACGCCAACGGTCTGGTTTTAAAGGTGACCAATTACGGCACTATCGTGACTGAGTTTCACGTTCCCGACCGAGACGGCAAGCTCGGTGACATCGTCGGCGGGTATGATAATCTACAAGGTTATATTGAGAAGACTCCCTATTTTGGGGCAACCATCGGCCGTCTGGCAAATCGCGTTACCGACAAAGGTCGTTTCAAGTTGGAAGGTAAGACATATCAGCTTGCCGCCAACGATGGGCCCTATCATTTACATGGCGGACAAAAGGGATGGGACAAAGTGGTTTGGGACGTGGCGGGAACCGAGGAGACACCCAACGGACCGAGCATTAAATTCACCTATCTTTCAAAAGACGGTGAAGAAGGATATCCCGGCAATGTGAACGCAACTGTGACTTATACACTTACAAACGATAATGAGTTTAGAGTTGATATGGAAGCAACAACTGACCAAACTACTATTATAAATATGGCTCATCACAGTTATTGGAATCTTGGAGGATATAACTCAGGGTCCATCGCTGACCATGTGCTGACTCTTTTTGCTGACAAATATACCCCCGGCAATCCTGTCGTTGCAGATGGAACGATTAAAACTGTAAAGGGTACACCTTTTGATTTCACGTCTCCTAAGACTATCGGTAAAGATTTGATGTCAGTTGTTATTAAAGGCAATCCCGAGGGTTATGACCACAACTGGGTTGTCAACGGAGATGCTAATACACTTCGACAGGTTGCGATAGTAGAAGATCCAAAGTCCGGTCGTGTTATGACTGTCGAAGGAGATCAGCCGGGAGTTATGTTTTATGCAGGTATCCTATTGGATGGAACAATCAAAGGTAAGGGGCACACTTATCAGCGGTATGACGCTTTCTGTATGGAAACGCAGAAATTTCCCAATTCCATCAATGTTCCGGCATGGAAGAATGATGTGATACTAAAACCCGGTCAGACCTACAAACATAGAATGATCCATAGGTTCTCGGTCAAATAGTAACTGTCTTTGAGTGCAAGGAATAGTGAAAATAAACTGACCCGTATTCTTTGGGAAACCCTCTTAATTTTCAAATTCAAAACTATTTTTTTCCCTGTTTCCACCCGCTCTTCGAAAACGAAGAACACTGTACATCGAGGAGAGAGATTCAAAATCGTTGATGGTTTTCATTACGAGAACGATTTGTTGTGAAAAAAATTTTTAATATGAGGTGCGCGATTACTTCTTGTACTGCCGCAATGAAATGGGGTGGAGCGCATCGAC
>CAYWLQ010000015.1:0-16310 GCA_964458775.1 uncultured Myxococcales bacterium
GATACAGATACTGACACTGATGCTGATACAGATACTGACACCGACGCAGATGCAGGAATCGACGGCGGTTCTGACGGAGATACCGATACTGACACTGATGCTGATACTGACACCGATACTGACACCGATACTGATACAGATACTGATACTGATGCCGATACAGATACTGATGCTGATGCCGATACAGATACTGATGCTGATGCAGACACAGATACTGATGCTGACACCGATACAGAATCTGACGCAGGTGATGCAGGCGACGGCAGCGGTTCAAGTTCTTGCGGCTGCACAACTGCCGGTGCAACAAACTTCTCCGCTGTATTCTCAGTTTTAAGAATTCTTCTCTAAAAAACAATTACAACATTGTTACTTTTCAGTTAGCGACTTGATCGAATTCGTTTTTTTGAGTTCTGCAATAGAATTAAGAATCGATTTCTCACGCTTTGCTATCGACCAAACGTATACTGTAAGAAAAACAAAAACTATCGCATAGGCAACTATCATCAGTGTTTTTCCGCTGACTGTTTCAATTTGATCCAAAGAAACAGTTTCAAAACCAGTCTCATCTGCGGCTATTGCATATGCACAAATAAAAGGCATATAGATAATTGACAATAAAACAAGAAAGCTCTTCCTCATTTTATTCTCTTTTTCAAATCAGCTTCAAGCTGCGCCAATTCTAGGTAAATTTTTTGATGAACATATTTACTGTAGAAAAGAATGCCGAAAATAGCAATGATACAAAACAGCGAAGCGATAAGCCAGCTAAGTGCTTCAGTAAAACTAAATGACTCAATAGAAGACAACAATACAACAGATAGAAAGTGTTTCATTCGTCATCTCCTACAACACCCAAATCAATAGCCTGTAATACAATGGAATCCATTTTCCGCCGATTACTCTCCAATGAATATCTACTTATAAATAATAATACGTACAGCAAAGTAAATGATGCAATATTGGCAAGCAATACAAAAGTCATTTCGGGTGTTAAGCCGCCGTCTCTCAGCACAGAAGGATGCTGTCCTCTCCATTTGTAGACAGATATATGTATTATAGGAGCAATACATGCACCCAATATTGCCAACGCTGAAGCAAAACGACGCTCAGCCTCACCTGAAGACAAAGTTCGAAGCAAAACATAAGCTGCTATAATGAGAGTAAAAAGCAATACGGAGGTCAATCGCGGATCAAACGTCCAAAAAGTGCCCCAGGATTTTCTTCCCCATAAAGGTCCTGTAATGAGAACAATAGTCGCAAATACCAGTGCTATCTCGGCAGTGCTTTTTGCCGCCATATCCCATTTTTCATGAGGTTTGATCAGGTAAACAACCGAGCATACAGCACATACTGCCCATGCCAAATACATCACATATGCTGCCGGCACATGAAAATAAAAAATTTTCTGAATAATTCCCATTGATGCTTCGACTGGGGCATAAAAGAAAGCCGACATAAAAGCCCCTGACATAACTAAAAAAGATAATAAAATTAGAAGTATATACAAACTATTTTACCTCTCATCTTTTATCCAGTCAGAACGTTATTCACCAAAAGGATCTGCAAGCATGATCGTTTGATCTCGACCGGGACCAACCGAAACAACACCGAGCGGACATTCTGCCAATTCAGAAACAGCATTGAGATAAGCTCTTGCCTCCGCCGGCAAATCCTCCAGGCATTTTGCACCGGAAATATCTTCTTTCCATCCTCTAAATTCTCGATAAACAGGTTCAATGCCGTCCAGACTCGGATAAGGAAAGCTCTTTAATATCTCACCATCCTTTTGGTATTTGACACATATTTTAACGGTATCCATGCCTGACAAAACATCCAGCTTGGTTAGCGCTATATGAGTAGCTCCTGAAAGAAACAAAGCACGCTTAAGAGCCGGCATATCCAACCAGCCGCATCTTCTCGGTCGCCCGGTCGTTGAGCCGTATTCCACACCGACATCCCTCATGCGATTGCCGTCCGGTCCGTCATCTTGAGTAGGAAACGGTCCAAATCCTACACGTGTCGTATACGCCTTGGCAACCCCGTAAACCTTGCTCACAACAGTAGGACCTATTCCCAATCCTGTACAAGCTGCACCTGATATTGTATTGGATGAGGTAACATAAGGATAAGTACCGTGATCGATATCCAACATTGCACCCTGTGCACCTTCTAAAAGTATTTTCTTTCTGTTTTTAATTGATTCCTGAAGCAGGTCAACTGAATCAACGATCATAGGTTCCAACTGCTGTCCCATAGCAAAATAATCTTCAACAATAGCAGTTACATCCGGAACCTCAGCCCCGTGAGCACGCATTATGGGAGCATAATACTGTATTGCGTCTTTTACTATAGCTGAGAGTCTTTCTGTGTTGAGCAAATCGCCTATTCTAACTCCTCTACGCCCGACTTTGTCCTCATAGGCCGGACCTATTCCCCTAAGAGTAGAGCCGACCGGAACCGTACTGGACAAACTTTCCTCACGCAAACGATCCAAAATTAAATGATAAGGCATTATTACATGGCCTCTATTGGAAATTACCAAATTTGCGTGTTCCATGTGTCCGCTCGCCTTAAGTTTGGCTATCTCCTCCAATAGAACTTTTGGATTGATAACCATACCTTGACCCAAAATGCAGGTTTTTCCCGCATGCAGAATACCGGACGGAATGAGATGAAAAATTGTTTTTTTACCGTCAACTACAAGAGTATGACCGGCGTTGTTTCCGCCCTGAAATCTGGCCACTATGTCCGAAACAGCGGCAATGTGATCTACTATTTTACCTTTACCTTCATCGCCCCATTGGGCGCCAACAACTGCGACAGTTTTCATGCTGTTAATGTTCCTCCAAAGTTGAGTCAGCCATGGATTTCAAACCTCAGGTTGCGTAGCATCCTTGTCTATCTTCGTCAATGCGCTTGAAATGATCTTATCTAATTGATAAAGATGCTGCGGTGAAAGAAGAAAGAAATTCCATGATTACAGAAATAGACAGCAACTCTGAGCAAACCGTCCATTGCGGATATGCCGCAATAGTCGGACGTCCCAATGCGGGAAAATCCACCTTGCTCAATCATATTCTTAAACAAAAGCTTTCAATTGTAACTTCAAAACCCCAAACCACCAGAAATCGAATCTTGGCTGTTCATAACGATGACAACGCTCAGATAATATTTTTGGATACACCCGGTCTTCATACCCCCCATGCATCATTGGGACGATACATGATCGAAGCCGCCGAATCGGCCATTTCTGATGCGGATGTATGTGTATGGCTTCTAGATATGGGATTACACAAAAGAGAACAAGGCTTGGATAACAACGAAAAGGACATTGCCGAAAAACTGATAGAATCCAAGTTACCGTTGGTAGTTTGTTTAAATAAAATCGACTTATTAAAAGATAAAAGCATTATTTTGCCGGTTATCGAAGAGCTGTCAAAAATACCCAATATGAAATCCACCTTGCCGATTTCGGCGCAAACCGGAGACGGCGTAGAAGAGTTTATTCGCTCCTTAACAGTTTTGTTGCCGAAAGGCCCCAGGTTATATCCGCACGATATGCTTTCCGAGCAGGCCGAAAGATTTTTTGTAGCCGAATTGATAAGAGAAGCTCTTATTGACTTAACCAGACAAGAAATTCCCTATCACACTGCTGTTGTGATCGATAAATTTGTCGAAGAAAAAACACGTTGCGTTATTTTTGCATCCATTCATGTCGAACGCTCCAGTCAGCGAGTAATCGTAGTAGGAAAAAATGGAAGTATGATCAAAGAAATCGGTACTCGCGCACGCCTGGCCGCTTCAGAGTTTTTGGGGATGCCGGTCTTTTTAAAGTTACATGTGGAAGTAACGCCTAACTGGACCAATGATCTTCAAAGACTCAAGGAAATGGGATATCAATGAGCCGTAAGAATCCACACAGAGTTCCGAGCATACCCTCGGTAGGTGCCTTTCCTATAGTAGCGGTTCTTGGACGCCCGAATGTCGGCAAGTCTACCCTTTTTAATCGTTTAGTTGGAAGAGCTGCTTCAATAGTAGAGGACGTTCCGGGTGTAACGAGGGACAGATTGTACGCAGATACATCCATTGATGACAAACAGATAACCTTGGTGGACATGGGAGGTTTTGAACACGCTCCTGAAGGCTCAGTAGAAATGGGCATCAGTAGGCAGTGTCTCATGGGACTGGAACAAGCCGATTTGGTGCTCTTTGTGGTGGACGGTCGTGTTCCGCCCACCAATGGAGACCACGAAACTGTCGCAATGCTTAGGCGTTCAGGAAAACCTAGTATCTTGGTGGTCAACAAAGTTGACGGCGAAAGAATGGAATATGAAGCAGCAGATGTATATTCCTTGGGACTTGAACCGGCTGTGCATATCAGCGCTTTGCACGGCAGAGGCATTTCAGATCTTGAAGACCTTATTTATGCCGCTATTCCAAAATCAAACGCATATGTTCCTGAAAAAGACGAAGAAGAAGGTGTGTTTCGAGCCGCAATAATAGGTCGACCTAACGCAGGCAAATCCTCGTTAATAAACAGTCTGCTAGGAGAAGAGCGTCTTCTAACACTGGATGAACCCGGCACCACTCGAGATCCTGTGGATTCTTTGGTTGAACTTCAAGGACGGCAAATTGTACTGATCGATACTGCCGGAATTCGCCGAAAAAAGAATGTAAGTATTGAAGGCGCCGAGAGATCAGCCATATCGGCTGCCGTACGAGCAATGGAGAGATCACACGTAACAGTGTTGTTGATAGATGCAAACGAAGGTCCCACAGAACAAGACGCCAAAGTTTTGGGATTGGCAGTAGAACGAGGGAGAGCGGTGGTAATAGGTCTCAACAAATGGGACCTGGTAGTAAAAAGAGACGCAACCTCAAAGAAAGCTCTTGTCCAGAAAATTGACGACGTATTAGCCTTTGCCAAGTGGGCGCCCCAGGTAAAAATATCCGCCAAAACCGGACACAACACAGATGAATTGGTAAGCACCATAATTGCAGCTTTTGATTGTTTCAACAAAAGGGTATCAACAGGACAAGTCAACAGACTGTTCGAAAACATCATCGACCAACATCCGCCCCCCATGAACAAGGGAAAATCAGTTAAACTCTACTATGCCACGCAAGCCTCCACCAGACCACCGTCATTTGTGGTATATACAAACTATCCCGACGCTATTCATTTTTCATATAAAAGATACATAGAAAATCAGATAAGAGAATCATTTGAACTTCAGGGAACTCCAGTGCGTATTTTCTTTAGAGCCAGAAAGCGCCGCGAAAAAAGTTAGTGTTAAGTTACATTTGTAGTCAACTTTGGCGATATCAATAATCATGTAAAGTCACGCAATCAGTTGCAGAAAAAGACAGCGGTAAAAAAACGAAAACTGCATAGCCGAATCAACAACTCTACTCGTTTGTTCTTTTTGTCTTTTCGTTAAATAATGGAAATATAAACTCATTTGAAATATAATGTTCCGTCAACGGCGTTATAGAAGCGCTTAATGATGCAATCAAAGATTAAACGTAAAGCCCGCTTGATTAGGCAGGAGGTTTTATTATGGGTCAGAATATTTTTGCTATAACAATAATACTTGTCACCATGATTACCTTTTGCAGTGAACGTCGACCAAGCCCTGCAAGCACTCCGGTTACAGAGTCAAACGACACAAAATCAACGTCAGAAAAAACCCAAGGTGCGACTATGGAGGAGGCAACAAAAATGAGTAAAGGTATCAACAGAATTCAAAATGCTTTTTCATCGCAAGTCGCCGGGCAGTTCTATCCGCAAGATCCCGACATCTTGCGCAAAGATGTGCTTAAACACTTATCCGATGCTGACAGCAAAGAAGCTCGAGCAATTGTGGACCGTGACATCTTGGGAATAATAGCTCCCCATGCCGGATATGTATATTCCGGTCCCGTAGCAGGTGAGGCATATCGCACGGTTCAGGGGAAAAACTATTCCACGGTTGTAGTAATGGCGCTTTCTCACCGTAGAGCAAGCTCAAAAGTTTCAGTAATGAAACGTCCGGCTTACGATACACCCCTGGGCTCCTTAGCGATAGACGAAGAGTCAACATCAGCATTGTTGGAAAAATATCCCGACTTGTTTGAATCAGATGAATCAGTCTTTAGGGGCGAGCACTCCCTTGAAGTTCAGCTGCCTTTTATTCAGGTTGCCCTCCCCTCTTCTAAAATCGTACCTATTATTGTAGCGGTATATGAAAACGAAGATCTTGTTCCCAAAGCTGCTGAGGCTTTGTATGAATTATTCGGTACAAGAAAAGATGTATTGTTTGTAGCCAGCACCGATTTAACTCATTTTTTTAAATACGAAGAAGCGGTTAAATTAGACACCGAACTGCTTAAGCTTTTGGAAACTTGGCAAATCGATGAATGGCGCAAAACCGCATCTTCCCAAAAAGGAATGTGCGGTCATATGCCTGTTAAGCTCCTGGTTGAAATTTTTTCAAAATACGAAGAAAAATCAAGAAAAGTCTCTTTGCTGGATTATAAAAACAGCGGAGATACATCAGGAGATAAAAGCCGAGGAGTTGTCGGCTATGGAGCCATAGCGTTCACTCTGCCTAATAAGCTTCGAACAGAAACCAAACCTGACTTTGGACCTTTTACAAAAAAAGAAAGAATCTATTTGATGGAATTGGCAAAAAATGCCGTACGAGCCGCAGTTTCGGGAGAAAAATTTGAACCCACACTGCCGCCCTCAAATATTCTAAAAGAAAACGGTGCTGCTTTTGTAACTCTAAAAAAGCGAGGAGAGCTTAGAGGCTGCATAGGTCACGTAATAGCCAGAGTTCCCCTATTCCAATGCGTAGTCGATGTAGCGCGTTCAGCGGCAATTCACGATACCAGATTCTCTCCGGTAAAGCCCGATGAGTTAAAAGACATAACCTACGAAATATCCGTACTAACAGCTCCGGAGCCCACTTCACCCGAAAAGATAGAAGTCGGACGTGACGGCTTGATAATGAAAAGAGGAGGTCGCTCCGGTCTGCTTCTGCCGCAAGTTCCTATCGAATGGAACTGGAACAAAGAAGAATTTCTTGCTCATACCTGCATGAAAGCCGGTCTTCCTTCCAATTGCTGGAAGGATCCAGAAACAACGATAGAGAGCTTTAGAGCTATTGTATTTGGAGAAAATGATTAAACATCGTTTTTGAATACAAAAGAAACATTTCGAACTTCAGTGAGTCCGGAACTTCAGTGAGTCCGGCACCCGATAATGGGGCAACGCAAGCAAATAGCCGCGTAAATTTCGGTTATCGAAAACATGTAAAACCAATCGCGATTTATGAAATAAAATCGGTCTGATCCACATGGGCGGTTCGGAGTCGGGTGTTCGGAGTCGGAGGAGTCGGGGTTGCCTCGGACTTGTCCGCCTCCGCCCTTCGGGCTACGGCGAGATCTTTGACTTTCGATTATTAGGTTACAAAAAAGTGTACTATTGAATCAATATCCGTCGTCTTCCAAACCGCCCCTATTTCCCCCTGGAACTCCTCCCGAAAAACCGGCGTCTTCCGGAGCCGAGACTTTTGCCAGATTTTCAAACAGGGTGTACTGATTGAAAAAGCGAACTTTTACAGTACCTATAGGACCGGACCGCTGTTTTCCTATTATCAGCTCCGCCAATCCTCTATCTTCGGTGTTTTCGTTGTACACTTCGTCTCGATAAACAAACAAAATAAGATCAGCATCCTGCTCAATGGCGCCTGATTCTCTGAGGTCTGATATCATTGGACGTTTGTCCGTACGACTTTCCACTCCTCGATTTAGCTGAGACAACGCTATTACCGGAACATTCAGTTCTTTTGCCAATGCTTTTAAAGATCTCGAAATTTCAGAAATTTCTTGTTCTCTGTTATCTATACGTCTTCCGCCTGCATGCATTAGCTGCAAATAGTCAATAACAATAAGAGACAAACCTTTTTCCGAAGACAAACGTCTTGATTTTGATCTTATCTCTATCGGTGTCATCGGAGAGGAATCATCAATATATATTTGAGTTTGAGAAAGCACATTAGCGGCTTCTATCAGCCTGGGCCAATCCTTCTTGGTATCTAAACTGTTATTGCGCATTCGTCCGGCATCCACGTGACCTTCAGAACAAAGCATACGGCGAACAAGTTGTTCCTTTGACATTTCTAACGAAAAGATAATCGCCGGTCTCTTGGTAGCTTTAGCTGCGTTAACTGCGATATTGAGAGCGAGAGAAGTTTTTCCCATAGCAGGACGGCCGGCAACAATTATCAGGTCAGACGGCTGAAGCCCCGCAGTTTTCATGTCCAAATCATAGAATCCGGTTGTGACTCCGGTGACTGCGCCGGAACGCCCCGAAGCCAACTCCAAATCTTGAAAGGTTTTATTGATAATGGGAGAAACATGGGTATAGGGAGCTCCCACTGTCTGCTGAGATGCTTCAAAAATGCGCTTTTCACAGGCATCCAGATACTCAGCAGTATTACCGTATTCGCCGAATCCGGAGGCCACAACTTCTTGAGCAGCATATATCATCCGACGAACAGCAGCCTTTTCTCTAACAATTCTCGCGTAGTACTCAATATTGGCAACAGTAGCCACCGCATCAGTCAGATTTGCAAGAGCTACAGCACCGCCGATCTTCTCAAGGTCACCTTTGTTTTTTAACTCATTTCCCAAAGTCACATGATCAATAGGCAAAGCAGCAGCAGACAGACTCTCTATTGCCTCATATATACGCCTGTGAACTTCGGTATAGAAATCCTCAGATCGAACAAGATCCTGTACCAAGGGCAAAGCATCATTGTTGAGTAAAATGCCTCCCAATACCGCCGTTTCTGCTTCTTGATTGTAGGGCGGAACTCGTCCTTCTTCAGACGGCTTCGGGGAGGGTTCCTTTGAACGATTGAACCTTTGAGCCATAAAGGTCGTCCCCTTCTTGTCAATAGGTTGGAGAAGTTTGTATTAAGCTTTGACTACCCAGACTTTAAGGTCTCCGGTTTCTCCGCCGTATAGCTTCACTTGAATCGTATATACCCCCAATGATTTAATGGGTTCGCTTATTACAATTCGTTTGCGATCAACGGTAACGCCTTCAGCTTCTAGAGCCGACGCAATATCTCTAGTAGATACAGAACCGAAAAGCTTATCCTGTTCACCGGCAGGTTTGCTTATAGTAATGCTGAGTTCGGCAAGTCTTGCCTTGGTTTTAGCCACATCGGCTTTAGCCGCATCGATCTGGTCCTGAATCTTTTTGAGATTATGCTCCATCATCTTGATGTTGCGTGAGGTCGCAATCGCCGCCAATCCTTGAGGGATAAGGTAGTTACGAGCAAATCCGGGTTTTACATTAACAATTGCCCCCGGCTCTCCCACATGGGGAACGTCTTCTCTCAGTATTATTTTCATTGTTCCCTCCTTATGTTCACTTAGATGATGTAAACGGCATTAATGCAATACATCTGGCACGTTTAACAGCTAAACAAACTTGACGTTGGTGTTTTGCACAATTGCCGGAAATACGACGAGGAACAATTTTTCCTCTTTCGGTAATAAAATATCTAATGCCCTGAGCATCCTTAAAATCAATCTTAAGGTTTCCATCAATGCAAAAGCGGCAGACGCGGCGACGTCGGCTGCTTCCACGACGACGGGAATCGGATTTTCGGTCCATCATATTAAAATCTCCTATTATTCCGCGAACTAATCGTTCGCTAAGCCGTCGGCGTCATCGCCGTCCATATCGTTATCATCATCCGGTGAATCGGCGCCGAAATCATCGTCGTCGAAAGCATCATCATCATCCTCTGCCGAATCTTCTTCCTCTGTCTCAGGTTCCTCTTCGATTTGAGGCGCAAAAGAAATGTCAGCATCAGTAACTGTGCGAGATTCCGGATTTACATCTTCTTCTACCTTAACGGTAATATGTTTGATTACCGGCTCAAGCATACGCAAATTACGTTCAACTTCATGAACCATATCTGAATACCCAAGGTAACGAACATATACATAATATCCGCTCTGTTGTTTTTTAACCGTATAGGCCAATCTTCTTTTTCCCCAATTTTCAGCTTTGAGCAGCTTACCGTTCAGACGTGCAATAACATCTGTAATACGTTCCGCAATCTGATCTATTGTGTCAGAAGGGGTTTCCGGATGGATGATAAAAATTGTTTCATACTCTCGTGCTCTGTGTACCGGCAATGGTTCAGCCATGATTTCTCCTTTCGGATAACAGCCCCGAGCCTATCTCGGAGCAAGGAGCCGGAGCCTTAAATTCCATTTGCATTAAGGCCGTTTTTGCCTAAAAGGCAAAGACGGGCTCTAGCTGAAAGCCCCAGATTCGTCAAGTTGTTTGAAAAAGAAATGCAAATTTGGTTACTTCCTGTTTGTATCTAAACGCAATTCTTGATATCATGTCTTCAACAAATCACTTCGACGAGCAACCGCTCTGATCGAATAGGCAACCGGGCATTTCCGGATGAGGTTAACTTTTGGAAGCAAAGGAATTGGCTCTCGCCATTGCAGATGAGGCGCTCGCAAAGCAAGCAGAATTTATAGAGATAATAAATGTTGTAGGTAAGGTAGATTATACCAACTATGTAGTGATCTGTTCAGGAAGGTCTGAGCGGCAAGTGGAGGCGATCGTATCCGGTGTGGAACAGGCAATGAAAAAAAGAAATGTCTACGCACTTGGAGTAGAAGGAAGGCAATCATGCCAATGGGTTTTGATGGACTATACTGATGTTATTTTTCATATTTTTGAGGATACGAAGCGCGGTTTTTACGATCTCGAAACCCTATGGATTGATGCAGAGCGTTTGCCGGTTCGAAAAACTGCAGGAGTCTGAACAATCTCTTTCCCAAAAAGTAATCCCAATTGAAATTTCGATTAATCAGTATAGGAAGAGAACGCGCTGACGACACAACCCCGTTGGTTAATGACTATCTTTCAAGAATATCTAAATTTATTCGTATTGAGAGTTCAGTACTTCAAAACGAAAGAGATGATAAAATAGGTGCGAAGATTCTTGATAGAGCAAAAGAAAGCACTATTCTGATTGCCTTAGATGAAGGCGGCAAGATGTTTAATTCCCAAGGGTTTGCAGGACTTGTAGAACAATGGATGTTGAAAGGTGAGTCCGATATTGTATTTGTAATAGGGGGCGCAGACGGATTACCTTCAGAAGTAAAGAACAAAGCCGACATTCTGCTATCCCTTTCCTTAATGACTTTTCCTCACCGACTTGCCAAATTGTTTTTGGTTGAACAAATCTATAGGAGTTTTTGCATAATTCGCAATATTCCCTATCAAAAATAACCGGTCCTTAGATATATACAGCATGTCTGCAAATTGATACCAATAAAGCAATTAATTACAAAAAGATTGTTTTTGACACTTTAGGGGAAGGAAAAGTTTGACTGACAACATGGATTGGATGGGTTTAAAGGTTGTTATCATAAAGGCAAATACAAGATCCTCGAAGTTTTATATATTTTTTACAATAAGAAAGTAATAGAATGTCCAAGGGAGCGTATGTCATTAACTTTAAATAGTAAGAGAGGAAAACATGATATTAAAAAAACAAAAAGAAACCTTAAAAATGGCTGACGACCTCAACAAAACACAACTTTTTTTACCTTCTCGACAAAAGATTTTACATGATGACATAAAACTCTCAATCATTACCGGACTATCCGGATTATTTATTTTTGGAGCTTTTGCATGCGAACAGCAGGAAAATCCTATTGTTACTAGAAACCCCAATGAGCGAGATACAGCATCTACGGATGCAGATGCTGATTCTGATATAGATGTAGATGCTGATTCTGATACTGATACTGATTCTGATTCTGATTCTGATTCTGACAGCAACGTTGAAGAGAAAGATACTACTCGCTGCTTGGAAAAAGATCCTCCTTCCTATTGTAACATTACCAGACCGCCTGCTTGCGGCGACGGCATTGTGAATAGAGCAGAAGAACAGTGTGACGATGGGAATACACTTCCAGGTGACGGTTGTACAGGGGTTTGTAAAATCGAAAATAATTTTGATTGTCCGCCCCAGGGAGGAAAATGTACCTCACGTTTGGTTTGCGGAAACGGAAACTTGGATCCCGGCGAAATATGCGATGACAGAAATACGGAAGAGGGAGACGGTTGCAGCGCCAACTGTATGCAGACCGACCCTGACTACGAATGCATTCCCGGTCAGCAATGTACCAAAATCTACTTTTGCGGAGACGGTCGAATCAAAGGAGGCGAAACCTGTGATGACGCCAATAATGTGGGCGGTGACGGCTGTTCCGATACCTGCCAAATTGAACCCGGCTATACCTGTAATCAACCGGGTCAAAAATGCATTCCGGTAGAAGTATGCGGCGACAGCAAGGTCAGCGTAGCCTTAGGCGAAGCCTGTGACGACGGAAACACAGAAGGAGGAGACGGTTGCGCTGCGGATTGCTCCTTTGTTGAGGAAGGATATATTTGCCCAAATCCCGGACAGAAATGTGAAAACACCACGGTTTGCGGTGATGGGAAAGTTACGGGCGGAGAGACCTGTGATGATGGTAATCAGAAAGCAGGAGACGGCTGTGACAGTCAATGCAAAACTGAACTCGGATACGAATGTCCTTTCCGGGGTGCGCCGTGCATTGCGCAATGCGGGGATGGAATTGTTCTTGATAGAGAAGAATGTGACGACGGAAATCCCACCAATTGGGACGGTTGTTCTGATACATGTCGATGGGAGCCCGGTTTCGCATGCACCGGTTCTGTATTGGACGGAACTTGGTCTTGTCATCCAACTGTTTGCGGAGACGGAACAAAAGAAGGAACTGAGGGCTGTGATGACGGCAATCTCCTTCCCGGCGACGGCTGTTCACCTCTCTGCGAAATGGAACCTGAGTGTCCTGCCGCCGGAGGACAATGTCAATCACGTTGCGGTGACGGAATTATAATGGCTAGTGTGGGCGAAGAATGTGATGACGGGAACACCGTAGACGGCGACGGATGCTCCTCTGCTTGCAAGAGAGAACCCGGCTTCGAATGTACCCAACCTCCCCTTGGAGATACATTGGCGGTACCTATAATTTTAAGAGACTTCTTGGCTACAGATCCTGATTTCGAATTCCTAGGTGACGTGGAAGGTGATCCTGCTTACGGACGAATGACAGCGGCTAAAAACCTTGTACGGGCAAACCTTGACAACGAAAAGAAACCTGTTTTCATCGGCACAGGTGCATCCTACCTACAGAACGGCTTGATAACATCCGCTCAGTCTTTTGCAACCTGGTATCGCAATGCTACGGACCCAAAGGCCACTGAGGTATCGGAGTTAATACTTTACGATGACGGAGCCGGCAACTATGTAAACAGATACGGAGCAACCGGCCAAAGATGGTCTCGATTGAGTCAGCAATATGACGGAAGTCCGGTATTTTTCCCGATGGACGACCTTGGAATTACACCGGTCGGCGACTATAATGTGGCTCGAATACCTCCTACATATTTTGGAATTCCCGAAGATGAAGCAGCAGAATTTTTTGAACTTACTCCGGATGAACAGCAAGCTCGATGCCAGTTAGATCAAACTGTAGACCGGTGCAATCCGTGTTGGCCAATCGAGTGTATTACGGGTGATTCCTGGAACAACGGCGATTGCGCTCCGGATGGCGAAACGGTAACATATTATGATTGCTATGCCACCAGTCCCAAACATAACTTCCACTTTACTACTCAGGTGATTTACTGGTTCCAATACAATAGCGGTACTACTTATACCTTAAGTTTTGTCGGAGACGACGATTTGTGGGTATTTTTAAACGGAAAACTGGCATTGGATTTGGGCGGTATACATGTCGCTCTTGCAGAAGAACTGATAATAAATAAAGCTGCTGAGGCAACTTACGGCCTTACAGACGGACAAGTATATGAGATAATGGTGTTCCATGCAGAGCGTCAAACCTACGCTTCAACCTATAAGCTTACGTTAAGCGGCTTTAATGCACGTTCAAGCGAATGCAATCCTATCTGCGGTGACGGTACGGTATCGCCGGGAGAACAATGTGACGATGGAGTTTTGGCCGGCGGCTACAACCAATGTGCAGCGGGCTGCATATTGGGCCCCTACTGCGGCGACGCAAAGACCGATACGGAATATGAAGAATGCGACAATGGCGTCAACAACAGCTCATACGGAACAACAGGATGTGCACCGGGTTGCGTTCTTCCGCCTAAATGCGGAGACGGCGTTGTACAAAACACATGGGGAGAAGAATGCGATGACGGGCTGGAAGGAAACAACGGAGCATATGGCGGCTGCACATCGACCTGTCAGAGAGCTTCCAGATGCGGTGACGGAATAATACAAGGAGATTTCGGCGAAACGTGTGACGACGGTGTGAATGACGGAACCTATGGTAACTGCACTGTTGACTGTCAAATAGGACCGCACTGCGGTGACAACCTAGTAAACGGGCCCGAAGAATGTGATGACGGAAACGATATAAACGGCGACGGCTGCAGTATCACATGTAAATTTGACGGATGCGGAGACGGTGTAGTCGCCGGAAACGAACAATGCGACGATGGAATGAATGACGGCGGTTACGGAGAATGCGCACCGGGTTGTGTATGGGGACCGCGTTGCGGAGACGGTGTTGTTCAAGCAGAGTACAATGAATTATGTGATGACGGTATACTGGACAACTCCTACGGCGGCTGTGATCCCAATTGTCAATTGGGCCCGCACTGCGGCGACGGTGTTCACCAATTAGGATTCGAAGAATGCGATGATCCGGCAAACGATCTCTGCCAATCATGTACTTTAATCATAATAGGCGTACAATAATCGGTCCTCCTAACCTTTCTAAAATCGCATCTATCTAAAAATTCTCTCCAAGCCCAACAATTATCTTGTATAAAGATTGTAAACACATAAAAACCTCATCATGGAAATCAACGAAAAATGGCTTACCCAAGCTGAAATGCTCATCGGGCGAGTAGCAAAAAATCTCAAGAAACTGGTACCGTGGTCTGCCCGTGAAAACCTAACCTGTTATAGAATTTATGACAGAGACATTCCTGAAATTCCTATTGCGGTAGATTGGTATGACGGACGCTTGCATATTTCTGTGTATGAAAACCTTGAAGAGAATGTTTCAGCGAAGACCGCAGAACATAAACATCGTTATAATTTTCTCGCATTCCGTCTTGCCTCAGCACTCAATGTTTCAGATTGTAATGTTTTTCTAAAATTCAGAATAAAAGCAGAAGGCGGAGGACAATACAGCGCACTGAATAATTGCCGCAAAATTTTTTCAATAAAGGAAAACGATCTTACTTTTCTGGTAAATCTTTCCGACTACGTTGACACAGGCCTTTTTCTTGATCATCGAATGCTTCGCAGAATTGTAATGGCTGATTCTCTAGGAAAGCGAGTTCTAAACCTATTTGCATATACGGGTGCATTCTCGGTATATGCAGCTGCCGGAGGTGCACTTTCGACTACTACTGTCGATCTCTCCAACACCTACTTAAACTGGGCTCGCGAAAACATGAGACAAAACGGATTTGTTGGAGACAATCATATTTTCATTCGAGACGATGTATTAGGCGCTATTGTGGAAAAGCGAATATCCAATATGTATGATTTGATAGTACTAGATCCGCCTACCGTGTCCAAAAGCAAATCTATGCATTGCGATTTGGATATTCAAAGAGATCATCCGATTTTGCTTAACGGACTTCTCAATCAACTATCACCAGGAGGAACAATATATTTTTCCAACAACTTAAAGAGTTTCAAATTCAAACGAGAGTTGATCAAATGCGAAAATATTGAGGATATCACAAAGAAGACTTTGCCTTTTGATTTTCGCTCACCAAGAGTTCACCATAGCTACCGATTAACGAAAGAGCTTTGTTAATAGTAAATTATTAAAAGCGACTGCATTAATGCAAGAACCTATGGAAGGCACAGTGTTAGTGGCATTTTTAGATGGATACTAGCTATTTTGTTTCGGCGAATCAGTAGTCAATTTTTCTCAACCGTCTTATTGAAACAATAATGGTGTTTTTGCTACCTTTGAATTATTCTGTTAGTCTATAAATTTGAGGATATTGGGAGGTTGTTTATAAATGAAAAAAACTGCGTATATATTAGTAATGTTCGTACCATGTTTAGCGTGCTCAGACGGTTCTGAGGTTAACACAGATTCCGATTCATTTGCTGATACAGACACTGACACCGATACCGACTCTGACACCGATACCGACTCTGACACCGATACCGACTCTGACACTGACA
>CAYWLQ010000015.1:16410-48236 GCA_964458775.1 uncultured Myxococcales bacterium
CCGATACCGACTCTGACACCGATACCGATACCGACTCTGACACCGATACCGATACCGACTCTGACACCGATACCGATACTGACTCTGATACCGATACTGACTCTGATACCGATACCGACACTGACACTGATACCGATACCGACACTGACACTGACACTGATTACAAAGACATTTCGATTAGAAGCTCCGTTACAGAAGTAAAACCTATGACCGGCATTGTTATGTGGTATGACAGTCAATATTCAGACTCAAATAGTATTCAGCTTGAGTATTCATATTTGGGTTATGATGATATTGCAGTAACAGAATCTCCTGACGGTTGGAATTGGAGCAACCTAGAGTCTATGCTTAACGAAATCGCATCACGTCAACATCAGGCGGTATTTCGTTTTTATGATACCTATCCGGGATACGCTACAACCGTTCCCGATTTTATTAAATCCAAAGAAGATTACAACGAAACCAGCGGCTATTCAGAGGGGCTACTTACATATTTTCCAGATTGGTCAAATACTGCTCTCAAGGATTTTATCCTGATATTCTTTTCAGAATTTGCAAAACGCTATGATGATGATCCTCGAATGGCTTTTTTGGAAGTCGGTTTCGGTTTGTGGGCAGAATACCATATTTATGATCCGGGATTGGAATTGGGTATTAATTTTCCGGACATGCAATATCAAAGGGAGTTCATTACTCATTTGTCAGAAACCTACAATTCTCTCAAGTGGCTTATTTCAATTGACTCAGCAGATAGCGAAACTGCACCTTTTAAGAACACTCCGGGACTCAAAGATTTTGTTTTTGGTCTTTTCGACGATTCCTTTCTTCATGAAGAACATGACAGTTACAACAAGGATTGTTTTGATTTTTTCGGAAAAGAAAAAAGAATGACAGCTCCAATAGGCGGCGAGTTCAGCTACTATACAGACTACGATCAACAACACGTACTGGACCTGCCGAACGGTCCTCATGGTATAACATATGAAGAAATGGCAGCTATATACAATGTTACCTTTATGATCGGCGCTGATCAGCCTGAATACCAGAGTTGGGAGAGAATCAAAGAGGCTGGAATAGCTTCCGGATACAATTTTAAAATATTATCCTTCAAAGCATCCGACTCTGAATCAATAATTGAAGTTGAAAATAATGGCATAGCACCCATTTACTATGATGCATATCTGACAGTCAACGGTACAAGATCACCGGATTCTTTGATTACTTTGAGACCGGGAGAAAAAATGGTGACAACAGCATCGGCCGGCGGAGAAGCTCCCGTACTGACAATAGAATGCGACAGACTGGTACCGGGTCAAATAATTCCATTCGAAGCTGATCTATAAACCTGCTGTACTTCCGCCATTTTTGCAAATATCAGTGTAATAACAATATGATCCGCAAGCCCGGTGAGCTGTACAGAGAGCTGTACAGAGACATGTACAAAGCGATGTGCAGAGGATAGTATCTTCGGATACAATCCGAAACATTGCACAGTGCTTATATTTTTATACAAATCTATTGTTTTTAATAGATCTCCTCTTGGCTAAACACCATAATTTGAGATACTATTTTGATAGTTGGCTTGGGTGAAAGTTTATAAGCAGGCTAGAAAAGTGAACTGTATTTGTTGTGCAAATAATTTTGACGGTAATTTAGGATCATGTCCCAGATGTGCATGGGATCCAAACGCCGTTCACGGTCCCTTGGCCGGTTTTGCCATCGGTGATACTGTAAAAAAACGCTATATTATAGAAGAGAGCATGGGAATAGGACGTCTCGGCAGTGTTGTAAAAGCCAGGGATAAAGAAAAAAACAAACAGGTGACCCTTAAATTCATTCATCCGGCTCTTATACCTGACGAAGACGCAGGAATGCGTTTCCTGACAGCGCTAAATGCCATAAAAAGCCTCGGCGACAACCAATTGGTTTCGGTTATTGAAGCGGGAAGAGACAACGGAAGATATTTTATTGCCCGCGATTTTCTTATCGGCGTCTCGCTTAGGCAACTTATGAGTGATCAACGAATATACGGTCAGGTTTTTCCTACTGACGAGGCAATTCAAATTATCGAAAAGTTGGCCAGATCTTTAACAAGTATCAGAGGAGTTGTTCACGGTTCTTTCTCACCTTCAAAGGTGTGGGTAACCGCAAAGAACCTAATAGTTACAGATTTTGGATTGGCTTCGGCTCTCCCCTATGCAGCAGTTTGGCATGCATTGCGGCGAGGAAAAGGATCCCAATACCTAGCACCTGAACAGATAGACAATAAACCTCCCGATCCCAAAGGTGATGTATTTGCTATCGGCGTTTTGTTAGGAGAAATGCTTTCTTTGGCTGAATTTGACGGTGACGTAGATGCTTTTAGACAAGCTGAACCCGACTTATCTCACGAGATGGAGGCATTAATACGTTGCTCTCTCAGCAGAGATACAGATGCCAGATATGATCACCCAATGGAGTTAGTATCAGCGTTGTATGATATTACCGGACGTCAACGTTCTTTGACTATGCCTCCGGACAATACTGCAGTAGTGCCGGCAGCTTTTCTGAATCAACTGAGGTCCTTATCTCAACCTCCTCCTCCGTCAGGTGTCAATATAACCGAACGCGCCGAAATAACCAAACAAGTAGTTATGGAGCCGGATATCATACAACAGGCTCAAGCGTTCGCAACCCCTGCCCCTGCAGCTCCGTTTGAAAAAGCAAAATCTGTAGATGCATCAAGAATAAATTCGCCGTCTTTTCGACCGACAGACTTAGGTGCCTTGGCAAGATCAGCTAAGCAAAATGTTTCCGGACCTGAGCCGCATCGCGCTCCGCCCCCTATGCCGGGAAGAAAGTCTATATTGCCTGCAGCACCGCCTCCCCAAAAAACAGTTCCCAAACCGGACGATCTTCCGGCTGTTCTAAAATCACCCAAATCCAAGGCACCGCCGCCTGCTCCGCGACCCTCGGTTTTGCCCAAAGCACCGCCGTCTTCTGCGCCTGTCAGTTTAAAACCTATAACCGACGGTTTTCATAATGCGGTTCTTCCGTCACTGTTAAGCAACCGACAGACTGCCACAGTGCCGTCAAACCCCGTTGAAGAGCAAAAAATAGATTTACTGGAAGATACTACCAAAAACGAAAGACCGACTGCTGATTCTTTTGAAGCGATCGACAAATACGAAGGTATTAATCCGCGATTTCTCCGAGCTGCTGCAAAACTGGAAAAAACACGTATAAGTCACGTAAATGTTGACTCACCGGCAAACGTCGAGTCCGAAAATACGGAAGAAGAGGATTGGAGAACAAGACTTGAAAAAGCGTCTGAAGGCTCAGTGGTTTCATTTCTGCCTCCGTCAACTATGGATGCTCCGGCTTCACTAGAAGGCTTTCCCAATAATCGACGTAATTCAAAACCGCAATTGGCAATGAGACCTTCACCTGTTCCTAAGCCTCCGCCTGTTCCCAAGCCTCCGCCTGTTCCCAAACACAAATAATCAATAATTGTTCAAACGAGTCTGAGCAGACGATCAAAACGTTTTGCAGTCGGTTCCAAACAACTTATAACCAAATCCTCAATATCATCAGAATACGGTAATATTTTTACTTCTTCCCAAATATTACCGAATACCTTAAGAAGACTTTCTTCTAACAATCCCCAATAAGGACTCATGGGAAGCGGACGTCCTTGCCTAAGTGCTTCGGTAAAAATTCGATAGTGCGAATCCGTGCTGTAGGGAGCCTCATTAAGAAGATCTTCTCTCACCGGCATTAGCCCTGTAGCCTTGCAGATTTCACGTTGCATCGACGAAGACGTAAGTCTGTCTATCAGCTCAATAGCAGAATGCTTATTCTCAATAGAAGCATTATCCCATATGACCAAATTTGAACCTCCTACAAAAGGAGGCCCAGGAGGGATAGCCACTCCAAGATTATCAAGAACATCTTCAGAGGCACCGCCTAAAATAAGCCGCATAAGGTACCATGGTCCGTTGATAGTAACGCAAATATTGTGCTCTTCAAACATATCCAATACTGAATCCAGCGAATCAAAGTTGTTCGGCATATAACGATAGAGCTGATAGTATTTGCATATTCCAAAGATTGTTTCTTTGTCTAGAAGCCTCGTACGTCGTCCCGTTTCATCTATAAAATCTCCTCCGGATCCCCATATCCATGATGCTATCTGATGAAGAGTGTTATTAACCTGAAAGGTAGGTGCTCCCCAAGCAGGAGAACCGATGGAATGCAGACTATCAAGGGTGCTTTCCATATTCTCAATAGTACTGAAAGCAGTTTTGTCATCTATGCCGGCTTTTCTCAGCTCATTCTTCCAATAATATATTACTCGCGTATCAGCCACCCAAGGAACAGCACAAACCCTATTGTCCCCAATCAGCATTGTGCTCTGCCAAGTTGAAAACAAGAAACTGTCTTTACCGCCTATTAGGGCAAGATCGTTTTCATTCAATTGGTAGAGTGCCTTCTTGTCAATAAAATGCCCCACCCATGTTGTTCCTACTTCTGAACAATCCTGAAGACCGCTCGTAACCGCAACTTCTTTAAGATAATCCCAAAGTTTGTCCCACGGAACAGCTGATGCAACAAAAGAAATGTCTAAATCGGTGCCGGAATTGCCTAACTGTTTAAGAATAAAGGAATCAATTCCTGAAAAGTGCTCGGCAACAGACAATCGCACTTGGTTCAATTTTTTTTTGTTTTCAGACAAAAGTTCAACAGCCTTTCTTCTGCAATACTATCTTCTCATTTACAAAAACTATTCCCCAATATCACGCATCTCGAAATATTGCTCCTCTTTGAGATTATTTGTCTATGTTTATAAACAGAAATTGTTTGGGGTTACTTAATTTTTTTAGTATATCGCTGTTTATGAAGATACGACTTATATACCCCAAATGGCCGAAACTGGCAGGACAACGCGAGTTTCATCTTCCTCCTCACGGTCCTGTGGTTTTCGCTGCGTGTGTTCCACCGGAACATGAGTTAAACTTTACAGATGAAAATGTGCAAACCGTTGATTTTGATGAAGATGTTGACCTGGTTTGTATTTCTATGATGTTGACTTGTCAAACACCTAGAGGATATGAAATCGCCGCCCGGTTTAGAGAGCGCAAAATCCCGGTTATCTTCGGAGGAATCGCCACAGCCCTCCATGCAGAAGAAGCTGCTTTGCATGCAGACTCTGTATTTGTAGGAGAAGCAGAAGGCCGTTTTGAAAAAGTTTTGGATGATTTGAGCACAGGAAAACTGCAAAAAATCTATAACCATTTGGAGGATCATCCTCCAATAGAAAGCATCGGAACTGCTCGGCGTTCTATTTTGGACAGAAGCCTCTATACTTATCGAGGTGTTCAAATGGTGGATTTGATACATGCTTCTAGAGGTTGCAGATTCAACTGTTATCCTTGCTGTGTCCGTTATCTCGGCGGGCGTTCTTTTCGTCCAAGACCGATTGACAAAGTGGTTGCAGAAGTTGAGTCAATTCCAAATAACAGACTGTTTTTTGTGGACAACTCTTTAGCGCAAAGCAAAGAGTGGGAATTGGAATTGTTCAAAGCCTTAAAACCTCTAAAAAGAAGCATAATAAGTCATCCGGTTCAAGATGATGATGAGGTGTTAGATGCTGCGGTAGAAGCAGGTTTATGGTGGGTTTACCAAGCAGTTTTCGATACTTCTGATTTTATAAAGAAACGAATAAAAAGACTCAAAGAACGAGGAGTTGCGGTTGAAGGCACCATTCTCTTGGGACTTGATGATCACGACGAAGATTATATTAAGAGACTGGTTGACTTTCTGATGGAAATAGAATTGGATTTAGCTGAATTTACGGTTTTGACCCCATTTCCTCATACCAAAACCTTTGATGATTTGGATAGAGACGGACGTATTTTACACAAAGATTGGCGGCGATTTACAGCCGGAGAGGTAGTGTTTCAACCGGCCAAAATGTCTCCTGCCAAACTAGAAGAATTATATCATTATGCCTGGGATACGTTTTACAAACAAGAACCTCAGCAGGTTAAAATGGCGCGATTACTCATGAATGTAATAGAAAAAGAGATGGGCAACGGTACTCATAGAAGATTTGATTCAAACAAACGAAGGAAACCGGGTTCATCCGAAACACCTATAACTTAAGTTTAAATGAATTCATTGTGAAAATGAACTTGGCCAAACTTTGCATCATGATATGATGCACCGATAAAAATAGTCCTTGCTCATATAAAGATAATGAGGACAAAACAACAAAATGGAGGATACAATGTTCAAATTTCGTCCGGGAACAGTCGCAACGGCAATGATTGTCGGTTCAATATGGATGTCGGGATGCGGAGGTGCGAAGTCGGAACAAGAACAACCGAAAAGCGCTTCCAATATCGATCCGTTCGGCGTCAGTTCAGTAGATTTAAAGGCCGGTGCGTCAAATGATGAATACGAAGATGTGGATATGGATGATCTGAGTGTTCCCGGCAATGAATACGGAATGAAAAAAGGCGGAGGCGGAGCTGCAAAAGCCAACTGTCCCAAAGGAAAAGCCGGCAACAAATGCAGAGAAGAAGCAAAGAAATCTTCGGCACCTATTCCTGAATCCGAAGAAATTGCCGGCCAGATGGAAGGAATTCCTTGGGGGCTACAGAGTCGCGGCGTAATGAAAAATTTTGAACAGCGTATTAACAAAGAATACGAAGATGCTCTTAAAAACGCAAACGGTGCTGTAGAAGAATATAATATTCGCACCAAACTTACCAAAGAAATTAACAAACTCAAAAAGAGCTATGTGGAGTTCAACGGTCAAACCACCGGTTACGAGGGTGCTGTTCTCGAAGGAGAATTTACCCATAACAACGGTGAGTCCATGCTCGAATGGGATGCCGGTAAATTTGTTGAATATATGTTCTTTTTTAACGGACGTTTTTGGAAGCGACTTAGAACCTTTAGAAAAGAAGCTCTTAAAATACCGGATTTCGAGACCTACGTAGGAACACTCGACGCTAAATTCGGCGCGGGAAAGAGAATTCACGACAGCTCAGGTGCTTTGGTTGAAGTTCGTTGGCAGAACGCAGATACCTACATGACAGCAAAAGATAAATCCAGTTTTTACGGTGTATTCTGTTTATACTTCACGGCAAGAGTAACAGAGGATAACCTAGAAAAACTCCGTCCAAATTCTGGAAAATCCGAAAGCAATGACTCACAAGTCTCCTCCATGGTAGAAGCCGTTACAGGCGGAGATATAGCCGACCAACACACTTCTGTTTTAGACAGTTACACAGGAGTAGATATGGGGGGAAAGGGTGCGACTATCGACTCGTCCCAATCTGTTACCACCAAAAACAAATCAAACAAGAAAGACCCTGCTGCCAAGCCCAAGGAAAATGAATCTGGCGCAGATATTTTCTGATATATTGTCAATTGTTTTGTAAGGTTCTTATCTAAACTTTCTTATCAGTCAGCTTCCCATAAGTTTTCCATAAATAGATAATGTGGTAAAACAAAACATGTTCTATTTGGTTTTAGTCCTTTTCGTATTGTTAAGCATATGGCTGTCAACTCTGATTTGCGGAGAAGACAAATACAATTGGGCAATACTTTTAGCAATTCTGACAACTGCCGGTATTATCTTGTCGTTTTATTTACGGGTCACAAAAAAGGCTAAAAAAAATAATAACAGAGCACATCTGAACAAGGATAACTTATCAAAGTCTTGGGTTCATCAAGCCTCGCAAAATTCCATATCCAATTTAAGCAACAGTCTATTGACAACTCAAATTCAAGGCATGCAATGTCCTATTTGTTATCAAGTTTTCGACAGATCTGCAAAGTTTTGTCCGGATGATGGGATTGCACTTCAGCCTCTTCTCTTCCAAAACAGCATTAATTTAACAGGAATGATATGTCCGAAATGCCATCGAGGCTATGATAATAATGCGCGTTTCTGTCCTCACGATTCAGAAAAACTCATTCCCTATTCTGAATGGAGACTGACAAGATCCAACCCCGGATTTTAGCCCTTTTTTCTCAACAACAACAATCGTTAGCGATTTATATAAAGCATCGCCATAAGAATGACAACTCAGCAGCGCCTTTGGGCTCTTTACACTTATTTCCATTTTATCGCTTTTTATCTGCTCTAATTTTTGCAAAGAATTCGCTCAACATCTTCGAAGCACTGTTTCCCAGTATTCCGGAGACAACTTCTACGCGATGGTTTAGTCTTGAATCTTCTAATAGTCGGAACAGTGTTCTAACCGCTCCGGCTTTAGAATCGTCACAACCGTAGACCAATCTTTTAACTCTTGCGTTTATCATCGCTCCGGCACACATAGGACACGGTTCCAAAGTCACATACAAAGTTGTATTCTCAAGACGCCAGTCTCCCATAAATGCTGAAGCTTCACGTATAGCCAGAATTTCCGCATGTGAAGTAGGATCATTTGAGCATTCTCGAATATTGGCCCCTCTGCCTATTACTTGGCCGTTTAGCACCACTACCGCACCGACCGGGACTTCTCCCTTTTTAGCCGATTCCTGCGCCAAAAGCAGAGCTTCATTCATATACATTTCATCATCGATTTGAGCCATAGAGTAAGACATCTGATACGCTTAAACAAAAGCAATTAGCTTGATAATACAGCTATTATCTTTGCCGGCTTATCTCCATGCGCTCTTACAAAGTGATTGTCGTTGGAATCATAGTAAATAGCATCGCCTTTAGATAATACATGGATTTTTCCTTCAAGTGTTATCTCGACACTGCCCTCCAGTACATACATAAATTCCTGGCCTTCGTGCGATGATGCCTGGAGCCTATCCATGGGATAAAGCGTAACCAGAAAGGGCTCCATGTTTTTCCCTTTTTTCTTGGGTGCCAATGATTCATATTCGTAACCGAACTGGCCGTTTTTATTTCCAAGTCGCTGAACGCTTTTGCCCTCACCGGCTCTAACAATAGTAAACGGTTCATGTCCTCGACTAATTACATCAGCCAAACGAAGAGAAAGCGTTTTAGCCACCTTTATCAATAATCCCAACGGCAACAGAACATCGCCTTTTTCAACTTGAATCAAATGGTCTTTTTCAATTCCCGTCTTCAGCGCCACTTCATCAATGGAAAACCCTTTCCATTCACGTGCCGTTCGAATTCTATCACCGTATAACTCAGCGCGCTCTCTCTCTTCCAAGTCTCTCACAGGTATGGCTGCTGAATCCGGATCCAACGTATTTCCGTCAAGCACTGCCATTTCTTCAACAGCAGCTAGAAAATCTTTATGTGATAAATCAAGTTTTCCATCTATCATTATACAATCTCCTCAAAAAAGATCTTAGGCAACTATACGTAGGGCTCAACATTGTCGCGCACAAGCTGATATTCGAGAGCATCCACCATCGCACGCCAACTGGCTTCAATAATATTATGACTTACACCCACAGTGCCCCAGGTTTCGTTTCCGTCTCCAGATCTAATCAACACTCGGACCACCGAACCGGTACCCTCTTTGCTGGAAAGCACCCTTACTCTATAGTCCAACAATCGAACATTCTTTAAACTGGGATAGAATTTGTCAATTAGCTTTCTCAGAGCCTGATCTATAGCATTGACCGGGCCGTCTCCCACAGCACGCGTTTCCGCAAATACACCGCCAATTTCCAACTTAATGCGTGCTTCTGAAATGCTGTCAAAAGTGGGATTAACTGAAACGTTGCGAGCCGACCTATCGGTCATACTAACACGTATATCAATATCGTGAAGAACAAAATACGAAGGCCTTCTTCCCTTAGCCTCATCCACTAATAGCTTAAACGACGCATCGGCAGCTTCAAATTGATATCCTTGGTTTTCAAGTTCCTTGAGACGATTGAGCACCATAGGAATAGCCGGATCAGAGGGCTCCAATACAATTCCAAATTGTTTAGCCTTCATTACAACACTGGCTTTTCCGGACAGGTCAGAAACCAAAATTCTATTACTGTTTCCAACAAGCTCCGGCTCAATATGCTCATAGGTACGCCTATCTTTCATGACCGCGTTAGCATGAATACCGCCCTTGTGAGCAAAAGCACTGCTTCCCACATAAGGTTGAAAACTTTTTGGTGTAAGGTTTAGTATCTCATCCAACGTTCTGGACACATGTGTAAGCATAGAAACATTACCGTTCGGCAGACATGTGTATTTCTTTTTCAGCTCCAATGCAGCGATAATAGAAATCAAATTCGCATTACCGCAGCGTTCTCCGTATCCGTTTACAGTACCTTGTACCATCATTGCACCGGAATCGATAGCGGCAATACTGTTTGCAACAGCCAAATCAGCATCGTTATGCGCGTGAATGCCCAATGGACAACTAAAAAGGTTTTTCGCTTTTTCCACCGCAGCCTTGATTGTTTCTGTCATTGTGCCGCCGTTGGTATCGCACAGAACAAGATAATCCGCACCTCCTGACACTGCTGCTTTCAACGTTGCCAATGCATAATCAGGATCGTCAGCATACCCGTCAAAAAAATGCTCAGAATCAAAAAAAACTTCATCTACACGCGATTTCATATAACGAATTGAATCTTCTATTATTTCCAGATTTTCTTCTGGCGATATTCCTAACGCCTCAGTTGCCTGAAAACGCCACGATTTCCCCACCAATGCAGCAACCGGAACTTCTGCTTTAAGCATTGCCTGAATGCTAGGATCTTCTGCACACGATATCCCTGATCGTCTGGTAGTACCAAATGCCGCAAGCTTAGCACTATTAAACCTTTGTCCTTTGGCAATATCAAAAAACGCTGCATCCCGAGGATTGGAACCCGGCCAACCGCCCTCTATGTAGTCGACTCCGAGGTCATCTAAAAGTTTAGCAACAATAAGCATGTCAGGTGCAGACAGATACATTCCCTCTCCCTGCATTCCGTCACGCAATGTAGTATCATATATAACAACTTTCATAATTCACAGTTCCTTATACATTCACCCAATAACGCGAATGCCAGTCTATTGTGCTTTCGTATCATCCCTATCTCGACGTTCCGGAGGCATCCCCGGTCCCAGAGCAGTCATACCGGATCTGGACATGTCAAAGATATTATGATGGCTCATAACCTCTACAAAATCATCCACTAATTCAGGATTCTCAGCTATTTCCAAAGTTATAGTTCTGTCAGTCATTCTCCTGATTCGCGGCTGAAAAGGTTGTGCACTGGACATTATTTGTCTCCTCTCTTGGGGAGAACTATAAGCCAATCGCATAAGACATACTTCCATCATTATTGTTTGGTTTCGATCCAGCAGTCTAGCCCACTGAACATCAGCCAAATTTTCAATCTGTCTCCTAAGCAACTCCACATCTCGCTTATCAACCGGCACGGAGATTTGTATCTTTGAAAGACCATCAACATGCATTTTTCCTACAGTCAAGGTCTTAATGTTATAGTCGCGTCTGTAAAACATACCGGCAATCTTTGTAAGAACACCTGGTTTGTTTCTAACCATTATTGCTATAGTGTGTTCGCGATTCATAGCAACTATTCCTTCCTAGGCTTCGTCTGAGCCGGCGATTTCTTGATCTGTAAAGAACTCTCCAGGATTCTTAATGCAATATCCATAAAAGTCAGTAACCCGTCCGCCCGGAGGTATCATCGGTTGAATATTACTCTCCGGTTCAACGACAACATGAATCATCATATTTCCATCGTTTTTAGCAGCACACTGAATTGCTTCTCTTAGTTCTTCCCTTGTTCTAACCGAACGGCCGCTTATTCCGTATGCTTCAGCTATTTTAACAAAATCCGGGCTTTGTGATAGATGCACAGACGAATAGTTTCTGTTGTGAAACAGCTCCTGCCACTGTCTGACCATTCCCAAATATCCATTGTCTATGAGCACAATTTTCAGATTTCGGCACGAATGAGACATCGTCCCCAGTTCCTGAATGGTCATCTGTAAGCTTCCGTCTCCGTCAACCGACCAAACTTTTACATTAGGATTGCCGATGGATGCTCCGACTGCCGCAGGAAGACCGAAACCCATGGTTCCGGCACCTCCGCTAGTAACAAATGTATAGGGATTACGTCTTATCAGATAATGCGACGCAAACATCTGATGCTGTCCCACTCCTGTCACTATGATATCCTCAGGGTCAACAACCCTATTCATTTCCTCCATTACATGTTTCGGGGTCAGCATTTCCATAGGAGGATCCTGAATGCACCTGAAACATATTTTCTTTCTTTTTCTTATATGTTCATTCCATTCAGACCAAGTGATTTCCAAATCTGACAATTCAGTTCTAAGCGCGTCCATAGCTTCGGACGCATCACAATTTAGCTCAACCGAAGCCGGAACGTTTTTGCCTATCTCATAATTATCTATGTCGATATGAATAATCTTTTTTCCTTTGGCAAAAGACTTAGGTTCACCTGTTATTCGATCACTAAAACGACATCCAATCGCTAACATAACATCACATTCGGCTACTGCGTAGTTTGCAATTCGTCTACCGTGCATCCCCACACATCCCAAGCTATGAATATCCAGATCATCAACCGCACCCTTTGCCATTATTGTTGTTGCAACTGGCATATCCAGAGTCTCAATTAAGGACCTAAGTTCAGTAACCCCTTTTGACAAAAGAACCCCCTGACCTATTAGCATCAAAGGTCTGGATGCCCCTTTTATCAATGCGGATGCTCGCTTAACAGCCGCCAAATCAACCGGCCTGTAGCTGATATAAAAAGGCAGATCCAATGGCCCTCCACGACCGTTCAATGTCTTCTTTATCTGAACATCCTTGGGCATATCGATATAGACCGGACCGGGTCTTCCAGTAGTAGCTAAATGGAATGCCTCATCCAGCACTTCTTCAACCATATCTACGTTACGGCATTGGAAATTGTGTTTCGTAACGGGATTGGTCATACCCATCATGTCACACTCCTGAAAGGCATCTTTGCCTATAAGGTCTGTAATAACTTGACCTCCTATTACAACAAGAGGCGTTGAATCTAAATGGGCATCCATAAGACCTGTAACCAAATTACTGGCTCCAGGACCGCTCGTTGCGATAACCACACCCGGTTTTCCGGTTGTTCTGGAATAGCCTTGAGCAGCATGAACAGCCCCTTGTTCGTGACGAGTCAAGATATGTTTTATTCTGTCTGAAAATCCCGTAAGAGCATCATAAAGAGGAATCACCGCACCTCCGGGATATCCAAATACCAAATCCACATTATGCCTAATAAGAGATTCGAAAACAATCTGTGCGCCGCTGCGCTCAATTCCTGCCGCAGATCTCGATTCCTTGTCAGACCTAATTGTCTTTGTTGTCATATTGCAGCCTCACTTATTTTCTATATCAACAAGCATTTTCAAGTTTATTGTCCAATTGGAGCGGTTGACTGTCTCTTGATTGGTCGTCGACTGAGCAACAATCGATTAAGCGCAATAGAATATGCTCTGGCACTTGCAACAACAATATCCGTATCTGCCGAGCGTCCTGTATAAGTCATACCGTTGTCTTCTATTCTAATCGTCACTTCACCCTGTGCATCAATTCCTTCTGTAACACTTTTTACACTAAATTCTGTCAATATCGGAGCAATTCCGGTTATGCGATTCATTGCCTTGTACACTGCATCCACAGGACCTGTTCCAATTGCCGCATCCTGCTTGATGTTACCTTCGGGATCCTTGAGTTTAAGGGTGGCTGTCGCCATTGAATGATCACCGGCAGTAACTTGAATATGTTCCAAAACCCATGGGGGATTTTCAACCTCTCCCAGTTGATCGGAAACAATGGCCTCGATGTCCCTGTCATCAATACTGACTTTTTTATCCGCTAAATTTTTCACCATCTCAAAAGCACGTTGCAGTTCTTCGTCGCTCAAGCTAAAACCAAGCTCACGAACCTTTTCTTTAAAAGCATGTCTACCGGAAAGTTTACCGATGACAAGCTGAGTTCCATGGGGGATCCCAATTTCATCAGGATCCATAATTTCCCAGGTTTGCCTCATTTTCAAAATTCCGTCTTGGTGAATTCCCGAACCGTGCCTAAAAGCATTCTTGCCGACAACGGCCTTATTGTATTGAATACGCATTCCCGACTTGGATTCCACCAGCTTACTGGTTCTATATATTTCTTTTGTTACTATGTTTGTATGGAAATTCAAAAAATCTTTGCGAGTCTTAATCGCCATAACAACTTCTTCAAGTGCTGTATTTCCTGCTCGTTCACCTATGCCGTTCATAGTAACTTCCAACTGCCTTGCACCCGCTTGAATGGCACTCAACGCATTGGCGGCTGCCAGCCCAAGATCGTTGTGAGCATGTATGCTTAAAACAGCCTTGTGAACATTGGGCACATGTTCCATTACACCGCGAAAAATCGCACCGATCTCTTCCGGAATAGCATAGCCGACGGAATCGGGAATATTAATTGTTGTAGCTCCGGCCGCAATGCATCTTTCAACAATAGCATACAAGAAATCAGGAGCTGTACGAGTTGCATCCATAGCACTGAACTCAATGTTTGATGTGAATTGAGCCGCTTTGCGAACCATAGCCTCAGCCTGCTCAAGTACTTCTTCTCGGCTTTTTCTAAGCTGATTGGCTATCTGCACATCACTGGTATTTATAAACACATGTATTCTAGGATCAGCTGCTTCTTTAATACCTTCCCATGCAGCATCAATATCGCCGGGAACAGCACGCGCCAAAACAGCCACAGTCAACCCTCTTATTTCTTTGGATATAGCCTTTACAGCTTGCATATCTCCTGGTGAGGAAGCTGGAAAGCCGGCCTCTATACTATCTACGCCAAGCCTCTCCATCTGCCTTGCAATCTCCAGTTTTTCTTCAAGAGTAAATGCGACTCCGGCTGACTGTTCGCCATCCCTCAGTGTTGTGTCAAAAATCTTAATTTGGTCGCTCATCGCGCTATATCCTTTCCTTTAGAAACAAAAAAGCCCAACCGCTGTGCGATTGGGCCTGCTGTAAAAACCGTTTTGGTTATCCGTTTACGGTCCTTCACGCAGGCCGCCTGATAGCAGCACCACGCCTAGAATAACTAGGACCGCGTTTAGAATTTCAATTTTGGTGTACGACAAGTTCATATCACCTCTCAAATATCTAAACGCATATTTACTCCCTTTGCAAGTGAACGGTCAACAAAAAACAAAAAAGGTCTTTCGTTGCTAAGAAAAATTTTTCTTTCAAGAACAAAAGGCTATTTGAATATAGAAACAGTAATTTCAATGTAGAAACGTGAAAAGCAACCTATTTGCAATCAGCTTCCCAAACGTCAACTGCTACTTCACAGCAATCTTTGCGAGCAGGTCCCTTCCCTATTTCGCAAACGGACAGCATTTCTTCGCAAGATGATTTATTATCGGAGGAGCATTTACGACATAAATCATCCAATTCATCACATGCGTCTTTGCACGAAACAGAACAAAGACCTGCAACAACGATACAGAAATACACAGCAATGGTTGTAAGCGCTTTTAGCATTCTTTCTCCTTAAAACTCCTTAAAAATTAAAAATTCTTTTTTTCAATTGATCTATCTTTATACAGTTCATTATTACAATTTCAACTTATTTACAAGCCAAGTAGCTTTTCGGCATTTTTTCCCATTATATCCTCTTCGAGTTTATTTTCCAGATTTAGTGATTTAAGGGCTTTAAGAGTATCCGACTGATCTACCCATGGAGAATCAGAACCGAACAATACTCGTCCTTGGGTATGAGCAGTAATTATTTCTCTCGCTCTCGGTGCAAGATCAGGAGCAAGCGCGTATGATATGTCAAAATATACATTTTTTCCCACCAGATGTTTCTCAACCTCATCCCAATCACTCCATGCACCCAGATGGCTTGCAATAAATTTTAATTCCGGAAAACGTGTTATAACATTTGCAGTGCGTATCGGATCACATATTCTCACGCGCTCAAAACCAAGATCAAAACCGGTATGCATTAGAAGCACCAATCCGTAACGTGCGACTGTCTCATAAATGGGAAAAAGAACTTCATCATCCAAGACAAACTTTTGATAGTAAGGATGCATTTTAATACCGAGAAAGCCTTCTTCAGCAATTATGTGAATCTCGTCCAAAACCTTGGCGGAGGACGGATGAACCGACATGAAAGGTATAATTCTTTTTGACCGTATTGATTTAGACCAGTTCAAGACATTATTAAATTGAGAAGGTTTTGTTAAAATTGACGCCGCCACAGAAGTATCAATCCCGGCATTCTCCATAGATTCAAGAAGACCGGATACCGTTCCGTCAAGATATGCACTAACTCCCGGCGCGCCGTTTGTCAGAGCATGCAAAGCTTTGGGTGCAATTAGATCGGGAAAAACGTGAGTATGAGTATCTATTATTCGCATGTATCACCGCGTTGCTTAAGTAACTCAAGTTTTGTTATGAGAAAAGTCCAGTCATTTCCTACAAATCAATTCTTGCAATTTGATCTAATGCTTTTTATTGTTTTTTTAAACGTAATATATTACGAGTTATGTGCTTTTACGGCCTTTATAGGCCATATATTGCGACATATAAACACATATCGTTTTTCGTAATTATTGACGAATTACTATCTTCATAATATATTTATCGTCATAAATGTCTATTTATGATAACAATTGGTAATTATGACTGAATCATTAGAAAAACTGTCCGATTCTGCAATATTGGAAGAACTGGGAAGACGTTTTTCCAAGAATCGGATTGCTTTAGAGTTAACTCAAGAAGCAGTTGCTAAGCTTGCAGGTATTTCCAAGCGAACTCTAGAACGAATTGAAAACGGCAAACCCTCTAGCTCCGAAAACCTGGTTCGTCTGCTTAGAGTTCTCGGTCTGTTGGGAGCTTTGGATGCTGCTGTTCCTAATAATGATATTAGACCCTTGGTCCTAATACGTACTAAACCCAAACGCAAACGTGTTCGCATCTCAAAATCCAAATCCGAAAAGAATTGGACATGGAGCGACGATCAATGACCGCAGCGGCAGAAGTTAGACTTTGGGGAAGAACAGTGGGTGCTGTTGCTGTAAAGGACGAAAACAGTGCAGCGGTATTTGAGTATGATTCGGCATTTTCAAAAAGCGGCATCGAAATAGCGCCGTTGACCATGCCGCTATCAAAAAGGCTATTTTCATTTCCTGAGTTGTCCAGACAATCTTTCAACGGTCTGCCCGGTATGCTCGCCGATTCATTACCCGATAAATTCGGTAACGCTGTTATCGATACCTGGCTGCTAAAGCAGGGACGCAATCCGGCATCCTTCAACGCGGTAGAACGTCTTTGCTACACAGGAAAAAGGGGAATGGGGGCATTAGAATTTTATCCTGTCTTGGGAGAAAAAAGTCGAACCGCTTCTCCCTTAGACATTGCCAAGTTGATAGCATTGGCTTCGGACGTACTCTCAAAAAGAAGCATATTTTCTGGATCTTTAGCTCAAACCGACCAAGAACGCGCAATGGCAGATCTTCTAAAAGTAGGAACCTCTGCAGGAGGAGCACGTGCTAAAGCGGTTATTGCGTGGAATCCCAAAACCAACGAAGTTCGCTCCGGACAAGTTGACGCCCCGAACGGTTTTGAGCATTGGCTCATTAAATTTGACGGAGTTAGTGAAAACAAGGATAAAGAACTAAGCGATCCCCAAGGCTTCGGTTCAATTGAATATGCATACTACCTTATGGCCCGAGACATCGGTATTAAAATAAACGATTGTCGATTATTGGAAGAAGGCGGACGAAGACACTTTATGACCAGGAGGTTTGATAGAACCTCTGATGGGAAAAAAATTCACATGCAATCTTTGGGTGCACTGGCTCATCTGGACTTTAATATGGCAGGGGCCTACAGCTATGAACAGGCGTTTTGGGTAATTAAAGAAATTAAAGCACCGGCAGAAGATCTTGAGGAAATGTTCTTGCGAATGATATTCAATATTGTCGCAAGGAACCAAGATGATCATGTAAAAAACATAGCTTTTCTAATGGATAAATCAGGCAATTGGAAGCTGTCTCCTGCCTTTGACCTTAGCTTCAGTTACAACCCATACGGAGCATGGACCTCTGTCCATCAAATGACGATAAACGGAAAGAGGGATAATTTCACATTGGATGATTTAAAATCCTGTGAGAAAACAGCCTCGCTAAAAAGAAATACAGCAAAAAGATTGCTTACGAAAGTTACAGAAGTTGTATCCAATTGGAAGGAATACGCAAACACAGCAGGTGTAAACAAAGCTTTGGCGGACCAAATACTACAATATCTCCGATTGACAATTTAAAATTAAAAAAACTAATTCGTTTATTAATTTCTAAAACAGTTGACTTTCGGATTTGATAACAGCTACTTGTTCATTTTCTAAGGAGGGCAATATGCTCACCATATCTGACGCATCAAATCTGGCCTTTCACTCAATGATGTTATTGGCAACACTGCAGAAAGATCAAACTCTTTCTGTTAATGAGTTATCTGAAAAACTACTTGTCTCAGCAAATCATTTATCCAAAGTTATGCAACGATTGGCTAAAGCAGGTTTGGTTAAATCACGACGAGGACCCACCGGAGGATTCTCTTTGGCAAAAAAGTCCGATACAATCTTTCTAGGTGACATTTATATAGCAATAGAAGGACCTCTTCCTGAGCCCAAATGCCTGCTCCAAAAACCTATTTGCGATGGATCCTGCTGTTTGCTCGGCAACTTGTTCTCCTCTATGCAAAAAAAAATAAACGAACATTTTACTCAGATATCCCTCAAAGATGTTCGAGATATGCTGCCCTGCTCTATTTTATCTAAAAATTAACAAGAAATATTTACTCCAAATCCATATTTTGCAGTTTGACAGGTATTTCTCCTTCAACAATGCTGCTTGTCAAAGAGTTTTTTACTCTATATGCCATAGCTTCAACCCCTTGAGATACGGCCAGTGATAAACTCTTTGAATACAAAGGATCAATATTGGCAGCCGGCATCATATAAGAACAGTCACTGCGGTTAACCAGAAAAAAGATTACAGCACGGTGACCGACTTTAACCATTTCGATCAACTCCCGAAGATGTCTTGTTCCCCGTTCTGTAACAGCATCCGGAAACAAGGCAGCGTGTCCTTTTTTATAGGTAACATTCTTAACTTCAACATAGCAGCGCTTGTCTTCCCGGCTGAGCAACATATCAACTCTGCTCTTCTCTCCAAAGGGTACCTCCATACGCAGAGAATCATAGCCGGCAAGCTGAAGAATAGAGCCGTTTAAAATAGCTTCTGCTGTTATCTTATTGGAACGAGTAGTATTAACCCCAACCCAACAATTTGAAACCCTCACATATTCTAAAGTGTATTTGTATTTGCGAGAAGTTTTTGCATGCACAGAAAGCGCAACTTGGCTTCCCTCTTCAGACGTGCTCAGCATCGAACCTGTGTTGGGAACATGGGCTGTAATCTGAATGCCGTTGTCAAGAACAACATCAGCTAAAAATCTCTTATATCTGCGACATAATCTTCCTGTCACAAGAGTTGATTCAAAGTTCATATACACATTTTATGTCAGTAAAATATACTGTGTCTTGATGTCCATATTTGAGTTTCTTCGCAATAATTACTGTTTAGGTCCCGGAATAAATTTAAACGGATACTCCACTGTTCTGTTATCTGACCTTTTGGGAAACTTTATTTTTCTTAAATGTCCCAAAACACATTGTTCAACTCTGCTATTAAGCTCATTGACTACAGCAGATGCCTTGGTAACAGCTCCGACTTTAGTAACAGTAAATTTTACCTTAATGGTTCCCTGTATATCCGGATCTTCTCTCATTGCGTCGAGATAACATTGCTTAAAAGTATTCATATTGTCTAAAATAGTTCTAAATTCCGGTGTATAAGCTCCTGTACCTACATAACTTTGCAGATCATCAGAGGGGGGTTCTTCAGACTCTTCATTTGATTGATTGCTATCTGATTTCGCTTCATCTACAGCATTCGCTGAATCATTAGAAGCAGCCTCATTTGGGGTTGAAGCTTCCGGTTCTTTGACCTCAGCCTCTTGCTCGTCGTCAGTAACGTCATTTTTCGAAGCTCCTCCGTTTTCACTTGTAACATCTTCGTTTCCGGCATTTTCCGGTGATGCCTTTGAACCGCCCCCGCAAGAAACACTCATTGCACCGACCAGAACAAAAAAAATAATATTACGCACCATTCGATTTCTCCTTTTCAAAAAACATTAATGTGGATCATATCATAAAAATAAAAAGTTTAACAAAAAGCACTTTATTTTATCTTCATGTTTGACCGATGAGACAAAAACGCATAATCTAGAAATAGGTGCTTAAATTTAGGTCGTTGTTTTCATGGAATAAGGAGGAAAAGATGAAAACTTTCTTTTCTGTTCTGATTTCAGTAATCGCTTTCGGGTTTCTGCTTGGGTGCGGCTCTGTGTCAGACGATGATGTTGAGAAGATGTGCCGTAAGCTTGGAGAACTCAGAAAGATTAAAGAAGGGTCAGCGTCAGTTGCAGATACACCGGAAGAGCTTGAAAGATGCAAAGCTGACAAACTGGTTAGAAACATATCGAAAAGCGGAGTGGAATGTCGTCTTGCTGCACCTGATGTAGATGCTTTTTGGAACAAATGCCGTTAGTATAAACGGTAGATGACAACAATGATTGTTTAGATCCTGCTGAGGTTCGGCACTCAAATGAGATCAATAATGACATTCAGTCAGATGGGTTGTGTTTTGCTCTTTGAGGTTAACACAGCCACACCTGAATACAGATCTGTCTTGTTTTCCTTTTTTTTGTCAATAGGTTCTTATATTGCATTTACAGACAAGATATTTATATGGTATGATAAGGCAGTTCAACAATTAACAAATTAATTTGAGTTGAGGATTGTTCCACAATGGGGCATAAATTGACTACGGCAAATGAGCGATAATGGAAACAGAGGACAACAAGTAAACATATGCTAAATTATATTTTGTGTACAACGCTGTGACAATTCTTCCTATAATATCTTTTTTTATAAGTGTATTTGTATGGACCTATGTCTATGCTCAACACAATAAAGCGCCTGTAAGCAAAACTTTTTTATTATTTACAGCCAATGCTTCCGGATGGTTAGCAACCGAAATGATCGTTCTCTTTCCAATATCATACGGATTTGAAATTTATGTATACAAAATAAGTTCTATTTTTGGGATTCCTATCGGATTTTGGTATTTGGAGTTTGCCAATGCTGTAGCCCAACGACGACGAACAATCGTTTCATATATAGCCGCAGTTATTTCTATTATTTTTGTTTTTTTTACTATTTTTACAGACCTGGTCTTGCAAGGAACCGTAATCTACTCATGGGGTGCGGGGCTATCTTGTCATCCTGTTTTTCATACGATTGTAAGCGCAAACACTGCATTCTTTACTGCGCTTGGACTGTTTTATATTATAAAAAAACGCATAGCCGCCTCGGATGAAGAAGAAAAGAGAATTATTGAGCTCATCATATTCGGAACCGTTGTGGCTATGGTTTCCATTGCTCTTTTAAATGTTGTCCTTCCTAATTTTTTTAATATTGAACATATTCCACGTTTCGGCGCTACTGCAATGTCAGTTTTTTTGCTGTTGGTTTTCTATGCAGTAATGAAATATAGATTTCTTTCGATATCGCTGGATAAAGCAGCAGAGGGCATTTTTGAGCATGTTAAGGTTGGTATTCTATTACTTGATAGAGACAATCTTATATGCAGAATCAACAAAGAAGCTGTGCTAATTCTTGGTGATTCAACACTTATAGGGAAAAGCGCAAGTGAAGTCTTTTGGGGAATTGATATTTCAGAAGAGCTTACAAATAGAGAGATAAAACTGGACAAAACCGCTGATGAACGTGTTTTAACTCTTTCATCGTCTTATGTTTCTCACAAACATCAAGTACTTGGAAAAGTTCTCATGGTTCAGGATGTTACTGATCAGAAAAGAGCTGAAACAATTCTTAGGAAATCCAACGACGAGCTGGAAAAGGAAGTTGAAAACAGGACACGACAGCTGAGACACGCCCAGAAAATGGAAACCATAGGAAATTTCGCGGGAGGAATTGCCCACGACTTTAACAACAGTCTTGCCGTTATTTTGGGTTTTGGTAATGCTGCAAAAAAAGATCTTCCTCCAGATAATCCCGTTCGCGAAGACTTGGACGAGATTATCCTAGCAGCAAATCGAGGTAAGGAAATGGTCAAACAGATTATGTTATTGGCCAGAAAAGAGGATAAGGCCGATTTTCAGGTAACAAATCTGTCTTTGTTGCTTAGTGAGACACTGGATTTGCTCCGTATATCTACCCCTTCAAATATTAGGGTTAAAACAAAAATTTCTATTAACAATGCTTTTGTCAAATGTTCACCCACACAAATTAGTCGTGTGATAATAAATATCTACAACAATGCACTTCATGCAATGAAGGAAAAAAATTCAGCTGAGTTGTCTATCTCGCTTATGAACTCAGTTATATCTAAATCCCAAATAGGCGATAATCCATATTTAAAATCTGGAATGCATGCAGAATTAGTTTTTCGTGATAACGGCATCGGAATTGCTCCTGAATATATTCAAAACATATTTGATCCCTTTTTTACTACAAAAAGCCGCGAAGAGGGAACCGGCTTGGGACTTGCATCATCTCAGGTAATAGTAAACAACCATGATGGAAAAATCGCAGTTGAAAGCATTCCCGGAAAAGGCTCCGCTTTTACTGTTTATCTTCCTACACATTTATTCGACAGCGGAAAATACAAAGCTGTTCCTGAATCAGCTCTTAAATCAACAAACCGAGGCAACGAATATGTTTTGTGGGTTGATGATGACATACAAATGCTTCGAATGGGTAACCGAATGTTATCTCAAATGGGATACAATGTGATAACAGCAAAAGACGGAACAGAAGCTTTAGAAAAATTCAAAAACGATATGGAAAGATTCGCATTAGTAGTAACAGATTACAATATGCCCAATATGAACGGCACTCAATTGGCGGAAGAACTTAAGAAAGCAAAGCCAAATCTTCCCATAATACTGGTTTCGGGATTTGGAGAACAGATTTCTTCTGAATCTATAGAATCGGGAGGCATTACTGCTTTTTTGGAAAAACCGATACTGCCGGAAGAACTGGGAAGACTAATTCGATCAATACTGAATGAACAGTTGAAATAACTGTATAACAAACAGACAGGAATAATTCATGAGCAATCATTATCCGATTAAACTCAGCGGAGGAAAACCGTGGTCAGTAAAAGCTTTAAGTCGAGCACTTTTTAGATTTATGATCTACGGTTCTCTGCTTGTTTTTGGAGAGGTTGCATTTTACTCCATCGTTAAGATAGGAAGAGAAATTCCGATTATAGAATGGCTTTTCGGCTTTAATTGGGCCGTTGACGAACGTCTCAAACTAGATGTAATATGGCATACACCGATAAAGGTTTTTTACGGCCAAGCCAGTCTGTGGATGTTTTTCGTATATGCGTCAATTGCCCTATTCGGATTGGAGCCGGCATATAAAAGAATAAGGCATCTAAATATATTTATACGAGGCACTGTGTACATGCTGATTATTCTAACAATGGAATGCGTTACAGGCTGGATTCTCTATTGGTTAGTAGGCTACGAAATATGGTATTACACAGGAGGAGGAACAATTCTAAGATATACCAGTCTAACAATAGCCCCCATGTGGTTCATAGTAGGCCTCATGTCCGAAAACTTTATTCATCTTGTAGCCAAATTAAACATAACAAAAGACAGGCTTTCTTCTCTTTCGGACAATGCCTAAAACATTATTGCCGATAGATAAAGACAGGCGTTTTGTTTTCGTGGTTCATAATATGTTACGTATTTTTCTTTCTTAGCTCCAAAGGAGCGTCAGAATATAGCTCGGGGCTTTCAACCCCAGGTGAGAATCAAACAGATCCAAAGCGTCCTGAAGGGACGCTGCTTGGTTTGCAAGAGTATAACACGGCATATCAACTTCTCCGCCGCGCCTTAAGTGCTGTTTTTCTTTTGGGCTCTATCCATGGGGTTTCCAATCCCAAGCTATAAATCAGTAACCTTACGCTCACTGACAATGTCATAAAGCACACGCCACTCAACATTGTTTTTGTCCTTATATACTATCTCCACATCATTTTCTCTAATTTCCATTGTCCCCTCGGTCAATGCAGAAAATGTACAATCATATAATTTGAATTCTCCTCGCTCTACGTTTTGCAAGGGCGGGCAGTAATCATCTTCACATGCAGCTACTACCCCGGCCGTTACAAATAGACACATCATTAAAGCATCAACAACCCTTTTCATTTAACTGTCTCCTTTGGTTTATATCTGCAATAGAGTTCGGAATCCAAAGCAAAATAGTCGCGATTTCTTGAAATTGAGGCATGTATCGACCATTTGTCTTTTTCATTAAGTATTTCTTCTTGTGACAAACCTGTATTGGTAAATACTGAGATAATCTCCAATCCTAGAGATGCTGAAAGATTACATTCCGTAGCAAATGCTTCAGGCATTGTGATATGGCATACATATCCAACAATAAAACACCCGAGCCATAAAGCAAGTTTAGCCGACACTCTTTTTCCCCATCCGTTCATTGCAACTTTAGTTTTTTTGTAAATTCTTATTGACATCACAAATATTCCCCTCGTTTATACTATAGCGCATTAAATCTCACGTCGTGTACACTATAAGTAGTTTCGTAATAACGCTCATCTATAAATTCCGCGTAACTGTCGGCATTTTCTTTTGCAATTTTTGGTTTGTGCCTTGCCAACCATTTGCAAGCCAGATCCCCAACATATTCTTTGCCTCGAAAGTGCGCTCCCTTTTTATGTGCTGTTTCATGTATCATTGTATGCACACTGGTTTCTAAAAACGGTCTACCTGTCTGTTGTACCCAATAAGGATTCAAAAACTTAATATTACGCCGCCAGGTTCCAGCTCTTGCTCTAGCTCCATTCTCATCAAGACACTTATAATGACGTTTTCCCTTAGCAAACTCATTATTCATTTGACGAATATTGGCTTCAACATGTGCCCAATGGCGACGGTTTGTGTACGGCTTGGAACGCCCGTTATCAAGTGGACAACCGAACCATTTTCTAAACTCCTTCTTTCCGCATTCTCTGTATACTTTGTTTTTTTGGTCGGTGTATGTTCGAGCCGGCTTCATTACTTTTTCTGATCGCATATCAATTACTTGGAGAAGATACGTTCGGGTCGTGCTACAGTTCTTTATCTTTGGTGCATGCGCCCTATGCCCGGTCGGGTCATTATAAGTCCCCGGATTGTTCTCAACAAAAGTATACTGGTTCAACGACTGATCGAAGAGTATCGGATCTATCGATATGAACCGTCCTAAATTTGGGGCGTAGTATCTTGCTCGGTAGTAGTACATGCCGCTTTCTTTGTCCAATTCTCTTGATTGGAAGAAAATGTTGTTGCCCACCTGCGACTCCTGACGACATATGCCGGCGGCGTCGGTTATTTGTACTTGGCCGTACGGCAGGTATTTGTAATACTCTATGTCATTTCCGTTTTCGTCTACTGTGTATTCGCCGTAATGTAATTTTTTCTTTTTTTGCGTCACATGGTGGTGTCACACGGTGGTGTCAGACTTACTGAAAACATGTACTATATATTCTATTTATATCCTATATTTTATCCCTTGTTTCCCTTATTTTCCATCTCTTTGTATTTGACACCTGAGATTTAACCGATTCCAAAACATCAACCAGCGTATTTAACACAAGGGCGTGCAGCACTTCGTCTTTTTCTTTTTTTTCTAGTGACTGAAAAGCCACTTCTGTAATTTCATAAATTAAAGTCCTGTTCTTTTTTGAAGAGAGATCATTCATTACTCGTTCTATTATGTTGTAACCTATATCAGCTATAGAACGCTCCAGCGTTACGCTTATTGCCTTTCCTGCAATAGGTATTTGCTCAATTATTTTTATTTCGTCATTTTTTCTAAACGCTGAGGCAATTGATTTTGTTACATAGTCTCTAATATCGGCTTCGCTTCTTTTAAAACTATTGTTCATAGAAACAGAAAGTCTCTCAGACAGCCAATCTATGAGCGTATCTTGTTTTGGTCTCAGGACATCTTTGATGATATTGTCGAGAGTAGGCCCGGCGTTTTTTACTTCCTCCTGCATTTCAATTAATATTTTAATAATTACTCTATCAGTAAGCTCTTCCAATAAAATGTCGTAATATTTCTTTCCTATTCTAAACAAAAATGACTGCTCAGGCCGGATTATTTCCAGTCTGTATAATCTATACATAATAGAGAATATACGCAGAAAACGTACAACTCTAAACGCGCTTAAAGGTATACACCCAACAATATCGTACCAATGTATCAGCGGATAATAGAACCATCTGTTATAGTCTTTTCTTGCCAGCGAAATAATCCATCGAACTGTAAACTCCGTTAGAAATACCGCCACAAAGCCTAAGTCGATAAGCAAAAAATTGTCGCTGATATTTGTTTTATAATACTCAAAAAAAGCAGAAGCATTTTGTTTCAACCAAACATTTATGTAAGGAATATTAAAAAGCCAATCAAAAGAAATCAGCAACAGGTTTATAAGCAAGAGCACAATCATAAAAACATCAACAGTCATTTCTGTCGCATGTCTTTTCTTATTAGCTTGGTCTATCATCAAACACCTCGCAATTCTTAAGAAGTGTCAGCAAATCGTTAGCCGTAGTATTTTAATATATACAACACTCCTGTCATTACAGAAATATTTGCAGCGGTATGAGTAACCCAAGGAACCAACAATCCGCCGCAATACCTTGCCGTAACACGCCAAACCCATGCAGCCGCAATCAATAATGCTACTGTAAATACAACCCAGACAGGCTTAATAAAAAAAGCCGTAACCAATCCGTGATAACCGCCGAAAAGCACATCTTCTGCAACTGGAAAGCGCTTTTCCTTTGTTCTATTGGAGTTTAGAGCACCGCGCCAGAAAAGCTCTTCTAATAAAGGATTGATAGTTACGTAATACAAAATAAACCAAAAAAGTTTATCAGAACCGAGACCCAAGCCATCCAAAGACTTTTGCAGCACTAACCCGTCAAGGCTTGCCTGTTGCCACAAAAAATACATAAGAAAACCAGGAAGAGCGTACAACGGAAGCATCAGCAGCATTACCGGAGCCTTGTATCCCAAAACTACTTTTTTAAAATTTATTGTCTCTTTTGTTAAAATCATAAAAATCAATATGGCGAGATGATATAAAAAAATGGCGACAACAGCACTGTCCAGACAGTACAAGCCTATTACAACGGCAAGGTACGGAATAATTCCCGCATATAGAGCAGAATACGGTTTCTTTTCTCGATATTTCATAATTTAAATCTATCACTAACTTTGCTGCATATCTCACAAGCACACTTTGTATGATAACGCGATTATTGTTTGACGTAAAAGATCTTCTTTTTTTTAATGGATTACGGCGAGATCAATCGTATCTATTGATTATCAACGCGTTCCGAGGGAGGCAATAAAGCCTACAAAGTAACCGACTGACATTTCGTTTACCGTCGGCAAAGACAAATAGATCTGCTGAATAAGCTCTAAAGTCTCTTTAAAAGCCAAATTATAACCGAACGCAAGGCCTCCTTGTTCATAGGCTGCATTTTTTGCAAGTCTAACCGCACCGTCATATTCTAGAAGTAATTGATGTTTGTCTCTAATAGTTACATATACACCGGGATTAAAGAAAAAGAACGTTTCAACGGTTTTGGCGGCTTGTTCTGTTTCCAAAGCAGGAGAAATACCTCCGACTTCGACACCGGTCCTTAGATAGAAACCAAAATTCTCAATGTCCCAGTTCAATTCCATATACGGACTGGTATTAAGCAAATTAAAATCAGGTCCGCTTACTGTAAAATCCAACAGAAGGTCGAGATCGAACAGGCTTGTCTCTATAGGTGTTCCGAACAGAACAGCAGAAAGCGCCGTTTCAGCGCTGTTAAGGGTTTCCTTTGCTTGTACTTCTGCAGCGACATATGCGGATAATCGCGGCACAAGGCCGAAACCAATCACAGTTGCTACGTTTAAGTTTCGCTCAGCAGACGGGAGCCCTGCACCGTCATAGCCTACATACATTTCAAGATCAATCCAGCCGGGCTCCCAGGTTTCAATGGTGTCCGCCCCTTTTGATATCTTCGGTAAAAAAAGAAGTAGGACAACGATAAAACTCTTCTTAATATTCGTTAATAAAAAAACTGTAAAACGCTCCATGTCAAAAATCTCCTAATTGACTAAAAAAAGGCTCAGGACACACAGAACGGTCTCCGGCCGTAAGGTTTGACTTTTTCAGCGCGCTGACGGCGCTTAGCGGTATTTTATTTCAGAGTTGAGCATTTCATTTTCAATTCGCAATCGTTATCAGAGCACCCGCCGCAAACAGCATTTCTTTGCTTTTCGTTCGCAAAGTATCTTCGCAGTGCGCTTCTTATGCGAAATAGAACAAACACAAATGTAAAAGAACCGATAAAAATTAATAGTATGTTTTCCATTAACAACTCCGTTAACCGATTCCTACAATGCTCCCTATTTGAAACACCAAAAACGATACAACCCATGCAAGCCCGGTAAGACCGAAAAACTGAAAGGCAGCCCATTTTCCGGCACCGGACTCCCTGCGAACGACAGCCACCGTAGCCATACACGGTGTACCTATCAACAGAAACAGAATCATCGACAACCCCGCAAGAGGTGAGTATTCTCTTGCAATAGCTTCTCTAAGAGGTACGGAGGTTTCGTCGGTTTCTCCCATAGAAAAAACAACCCCCATCTGAGCTACAAACACTTCTTTAGCCGCAAAGGCCCCTACCATGGCACACGATATCTTCCAGTCAAAACCTAGAGGAGAAAGCACTGTTTCCAATGCGCCTCCAATACGTCCGGCAATAGAATGTCTCAATTCCGATGCCGCTATTCGGGCATCTGCCTCAGCTTCTGACAAGCCGCTTTCTTTGGCTTTTTCAAGAAGGTTAAGAGTTTCAGCATTACTGAGTTTGGGATATGAAGCGGCAAACCACATTAAGATAGAAACCGCCAAAATCACAGTGCCTGCCTTCTTCAGATAAAGACCCGAACGTTCCAACATTTTAAACACTACTGCTTTAGCCGTCGGCAAACGATAGGGCGGAAGCTCCATAACAAAAGGAGCTTCTTCGCTTTTCAATAACGTTTTGCGAAGCAACAACGCCAGCGAAAGAGCTGCCGCAACACCCAATGCGTAAATAAAAAACAGCATTGGAGCTCTCCATATCGGAGGAAAGAATGCAGGAATGAGCAGCATCCAAATAGGAAGGCGCGCACCGCAGGACATTAACGGCAATACCAGCATCGTTATAAGTCGATCCTTTTCATTTTCTAAAGTGCGCGTAGCCATGATGCCGGGAATGGAACAGCCGAAACCGGTCAATAACGGAAGAAAACTCTTTCCGTGCAAACCGAAGCGATGCATTACTTTGTCCATTAAGAATGCAGCGCGCGCCATATATCCTGTATCTTCCAACAGAGCCAGACCGAGAAAGAGCAACAATATGTTTGGTAAGAAAACCGCAACGCCTCCCACTCCGCCTATAATTCCGTCAACAATCAGCGATCTAATTGAAGAACTGTCGCTGTTTTCAAAATAGCCGGACACAGTATCACCCAGAAAAGAAAACCCTGTTTCAATCCAGCCCATCGGAATTTCACCCAAAGAAAATGTCGTCCAGAAAATTCCGTACATTACAAGAGCAAAGAATGGAAGCCCCAAAGCAGGATGAACCAGGACATGATCAATTCGATCCGAAACGGCCCGCGCATCCTTACGTATTTCACGCAAGGTCACTTCTTTTAGCAGCCCGTCCACAAAACCGAAAAAGGCTTCGGTAACTGCGGTTTGAATGTCGAGACCGGTTTCAGTCTCAATGCGTTTTCTCTGCACCGAAGCTTCTGCAAGCGCCGCCTGATTTATATTTTCAAACTCATGCAGATTCTGATCTTGGCCGTCAACTATTAACCTAAGGGCTAACCATCCTGAATCTTTTTTATCCAAAGAATCTTTTTCGATTAGCACGTTAACAGCAGATACCGCTGTATCCAATCGTTCTCCTAAAACAATTTTAACGCGACGATGTTGCGATCTTATCGTTTCGATAACTCCGTCCAACAACGCGTCTATGCCTTTACCCTTATTACCTACGGTTGTAACAACAGGAAATCCTAGTAAAGCTGTCATTTGGGCAATATCCAGCTTTTTGCCCGCCTTCTCGGCTTCGTCCCACATATTAAGGCACAGAACACATGGTACGCCGGTCATCATAATCTGTGCGAGCACAACAAGGCTTCTTGCCAAATTTGTAGAATCCGCAGCAACAATAACGGCATCGAATTTTCCGCTAAGTATTTCGGTTTCTGCAATTTTTTCTTCGGGAGAATAAGAGAACAAGCTATAGGTTCCGGGAAGATCGCTGACAATAAAAGAGAGACCATTTCGTGTACAATTGCCCTCTTTTTTTTCCACCGTAACACCGGGATAGTTTCCTACATGTTGTCGTGCACCGGTAATCACATTGAACAGTGAGGTTTTGCCGGTATTGGGATTTCCGGCCAACGCAATGCGCTTTTTTTCATTCGACTTTGCAGACACAGTTTGAGTTAACTCGTTCATTATTATTCCTTTGGAAGGTTCGAAAACAGGTCAGCTTCGTTTTCAAAGACTTCAACGGTCACAGACTCCGCTTCTGTTAATCGAAGAGCTATCTGCGATCCGTTTAAACTTATCCATACCGGTCCTCCAAGAGGTGCAAAACGCTCAACAGTAATTTTCGTTTTATGCATCAAGCCAAGATCCAGCAAGCGCCTGCGCACTGATTTCTGTGCACTCAAAGCAATAACAACAGCACTTTCTCCCGGTTTCAAACTGCATATATTCATATTTATACATCCTTTCCACAATCTGTTTTTGGCAAAAAAAAACCCGGCAAGCGCTTTCGCACTCCCGGGCTCCGGGATCTAGGTCCTCCGGCCTCTAGCTTATTTCTTTTTATCCGACGCTAAGGTTTACCGCAGCAACCCTTTGAGTCAGTAAAAATTATTTTCGCAATACCTATAACTCGTTTGCAGCGTCTGCATTTCAGTTCCAACGTATTTCCAATTCTTCTTGCCAAAAGACTTCCGCAATCGCACCTAAGCTCGGTTGTCTTTGCTTCTGCTCCCAGTTTTTCGTTTTTATTCATTTTCGTTTGAAGCTTGATGAGTTCCAGCTTCCCCCTGTAAATATTTTGCGCACTCAGAACACAGTCCGATAAGCTCCATATGGTGAGTTAAAAGCTTAAATCCGTGTTTTTGAGCTACCTGCTCTTGAAGAACCTCGATCGCTTCATATTGAAACTCAACTTTAAGACCGCAGGCTTGACATAGCAAATGATCATGGTGAGGTTTGCCCCAAACATGCTCGTAGGTCGCAGCACCTTTATGTTGTTCTTCTTGAAAAGTAGTCCGCTGAATAATACCGGCGCTTTCAAAAGCAGGCAGATTGCGGTAAATGGTGGTCATTGCCATAGGATTCCCGTTTTCCGCTAATGATTTGCCCAGCTCTTCCGGCGTAAAATGCTCCTTATAATTACACATTGCTTGCATTAAAGCTATGCGCTCTTTAGTAAGCCGCCCGCCTTCTATGTTTATATATTTCTGCAACTTATCCTTACAACAAGCTGCGTTCTCACAATGATCCATACATTCTAATTTGGATTCCAATTGCATCTCAGTTGC
>CAYWLQ010000016.1:0-23607 GCA_964458775.1 uncultured Myxococcales bacterium
TATGTACGTCAATATATTATATCATTTATTATGCAGCAAAATGTCCAAACTCCAGGCCCGGCGCATCGCGCCGGGAATAGATAAATAGAAAGAATATAAGCACTGTAAGTGCGGCCCATATGGAACGCCCTTTACAGGGCTTGTACTATTTTTTAATCACCAGATGCACTGGGCTGGTATGGGAAACCCCTTCGGGATTACAGACTTCATTGCTTCCATTATTTGATAGATACATACCGTCTTTTAAATATTTTATGTTCGACGAGATATGTCTTGACAACAAAACTCTAGAGCAAATGGAGAATAGTAAGAGCTGTATTCTTCAATCATGCCGACAATTGTTAAGTTTCAGCGGCCAATTCGTTTGCTAGTCGCTTTTTTAGAGCATCTCTGTTTTTCGGTTTGGTTTCGCACTCCCAAACAACAATTACTTTCCATCCGGCTGCTCTCAATTGCCTTATTACTCGTTCATCTCTGAGTCGGTTCTTTTCAAATTTATCCAGCCATCGTTCTGTATTTGTACTTGGAATAGATTGTCCTTTGGAACATTCGGTATGTCGATGCCAATAACATCCGTTTATAAATAGGGCGGTTCTTTGTTTTGGAATAACGATATCAGGATTACCGGCGAGGGTTTTTACGTTTTGAGTAAATTCAAAACCCATCATTTGAAGCATCGTTCTAACTTCGCATTCCGGTCCGGTATTTTGCGAACGAATTTGGCGCATGTTTTCACTGCGTTTTTGTGAGTTTAGATGATCCGTCACTCAAACATCATACACTAACTACACCCGAAATGTGAACCTTGGCATAAGGAGAAAGCTCTGCGCTTTTCAGTACGGTAATATTTTCAAATTCGCAGGCCAGAATTTTTGCAAGGGGCGCACGCAAATGAGGCGAGGTCAACAAAACAAAAGGCCGTTCAGTATCCAGACTTCTAACTGATTCGAATATTGAAGACAAGTCATCATCAGACAAGACAAGTTTGGATTCATTGCCTGACGATATTAGAACTGATTCCAAAACAGCTTCAGTATTTGGGTCTAATACAAATGCTTTAATTTTTCCGGTATCGTCTTGTACCGTATTTGTTATCAGCAAGGACAAACCTTCTCGTACTCTTTCCAATAAGTCGGTCAAAGAAAGAGTTGTGGGGGTCCGACCGACTATTTCCAGCACTTCCGGCAGTACGGTAAGAAAAATTTTTTCTTCGGCCAACCGGCCCGCCAACTCGGTTAGTTTGGGAAGAGAAACTATTTTGGGCACTGATTCTCTAACTGTAGCGGGTCTGATTTTGGTTATTTCATCTAAATGTTGTTGAACTTGGTCAACATCTATTAATTGCGAAACATTCCTCAAAATTTCTGACTTAACTGAATCTATAATTTCATCAATTGATACATTTTCCTGAAAATGTAAAAAGGGAATCTTGATATAGTTTTTCAGTTTAAGAAGCACTTTGGGTTTTATGTCTTGTTCAGTCTCGGCTACAAGCACTCTGGGATTGATTAAGCCGATTTCATTGACCAAAAACGACCTTATATGGCCGATAATATCGTTTACTACTTGTTGACGGTTGTTGTTCTTTTCCCACGTATGATACAAATCTTTTTTTATTTCTATAGCAACACAGGCTGATCTCCCGGTTTGCGAAGGACCGTCCTCTTCAGTACTAATTGAAATACCGTTTGTATTTTCAACCTTAAATCTGTATACGGCGACTCCTCCCAAGATCCCTCCGAAAATCCAAAACGGCCAAACAGGCAATCCTGGAATTATTCCCAATAAAAAAAGCAGCGCAGCCGCCGCTGCAAGGGCACGAGGTTCTTTTTTTAGCTGCCTGTTTATTTCTTGGCCCAAATGAATTCCGCAGTTTGAGGGCCCGACACGGGTTACTATTAGACCGGCTGCTGTTGAAACAAGCAATGCCGGAATCATAGAAACCAAGCCGTCCCCGACAGTCAATCGTCCGTATGTATTGAGAGCAGAACCGATTGTCATGTTCCCCCTAATCATTCCTACGGCAATACCTCCTACAATATTGACAGCAACAATTACAAGAGACGCGATCGCATCACCCCTGACAAATTTCATAGCACCGTCTAAAGCGCCATAATAACGACTGGTTTCGTCCAACGAAGCTCTTCGTCGAGCAGCTTCAGAAGAAGATACCGCACCGCAACGAAAATCTGATTCTATTGCCAATTGCATACCGGGCAAAGCATCCAAAGAAAACCGTGCCGCAACTTCGGCAACACGCTCTGCTCCCTTGGTAATTACCAAAAACAATACCATGGAAATAATTCCAAAAATAACCGCTCCGACAAGAATATCACCTCCTACGATATAGCCGCCGAAAGCACGAATAATTTGTCCGGCATCAGCCTTAAGAAGAATAAGGCGAGTGGATGAAATGTTGAGTGCCAATCTGTACAGTGTTGCTATTAAAAGCAAGGTCGGAAAAGCAGTAAAACTAAGCGGTTGAGTCATAAATAGCGCCAAACATAGAAGCAGCGCAGAAAATCCAATATTTAGAGTGATTAGAAAATCAATAACAGCAGGAGTAAGCGGCATTATCATCATGGCAGAGATTCCGATGACAAGTACACCTATACTTATGTCTCCCAATTTCCCGGACAAACCGGTTAATATTCTTCTATTTATTTTAAAGCTGTTATTATACCGTGTCATTACCAACTCCCATATGTATATGCATTAAATAATTACTGAATCTACTATCACAAACCTACAAAACATAACAAACAAAAGGGTTCGAAATGGAATAATTACAATAAAAAGAATTAATTTGCCGTAACACGGCAAAAAAAATGAACGCTGCTCTAAATTTTTTGTACGAAATTATCTTTCTCGACTTATGATTAGAATTTGGGGAGGTAGAGATGAATTATAACAAAGAGCCTATTAGTTGTGCAGTTTGTAAAAATTTAGCTCTTGCCTATTTCAATAATCGACCCTTATGTCGTGAATGTATATTCACAGCAGTAACCTCATGTGATGATCCTGTTTCGGCAGTTATGGGAATTAAACCGTTGTATTCTGAACTTATAAAGGGAATTTCCAAATGTAAGTCAAAATCCGATTCCAAACCGACATCTATTCCTAATCATCAGATTATTAAATTTTTTTCTTTGTAATGTTATTTTTGTAACGAAAACACAACACGAAAAGGCAAATTGACCTGCATATAGGAATTTGTCACCTCTGTTGGAGGATGGAATGGCTGAGACTGCCCGCAAGAATTTTTGCAAACGACGATTTCTAATTGTCGAAGAAGACTTCTACCATCGTTGGTATCTCAGACGCATTCTAGAGCCTTATACAAATTGTGATGTGGCTGTTCGAGGAGAGGAAGCGGTAGATGTTTTTAAACTTTCGATGGAAAGCGGAACACCGTATGCTCTAGTTCTATTAGATGTAAGGTTGCCGGAAATGAGCGGCGATATGGTACTACAGGAAATAAGGAAAATAGAACAAAACAAGTATTTGGACAAAAATACAAGGACTAAGGTGCTGTTGATAAGCTCAGAAGAAGAACGAACAAAAATTTCAGACAAAACCCGAAATGATTGTGAAGGAATGATCGCAAAGCCAATAATAGATACAGAATTTTTTAATGCTCTCAGATCTATCGGTGCAATTTCTATATAACAGCGGCTTAGAAATTCCGATTTTATGTCAAGTTTGCAAGGACTCCTGCATTTACCTCTGCGACTTTTTCCGGTCCGAACAATGTGCGCACTAGAGAAAAGGCAAATTCCATTGCTGTGCCGGCAGATCTGCTAGTCGTTATGTTTTTTGAACAGACAACACGGGCTTCAATGTAGCGTGCTGAGGGCAAATCCGTTTTGCATGCAGGATGATTTGTAGCTTCGATTCCCGTCAACAAACCGGCTTTCTCCAATACCGCAGGCGCTGCACAAATCGCCGCCAAATGCTTATTAGAAGTTGCGATTGTTTTCACCAGTCGGATAATGCGGGGATCATCTCTTAGCGTGTAAGCATTAGGAAGACCTCCCGGCAATATCACCAAATCATAGGTGTGTTCTTTAAGAGCTTCATCTAATTCCATGTCAGGAATTACTGTGATTTTAGAGCGTCCGGTAACCGGTCCCGGTTCGAGACCGGCTAAAACGACCGAAGCTCCGGCTCGATTTAGAATGTCAACTACTGTAAATGCTTCAATTTCTTCAAAACCTTTTGAAATAGGAACCAATACGCGTTTGGACATGATAATCTCCTTGAATGTTTTTATTACACCAAAAAGCCGGCAAATGTTTAACATTATACTTCAAACGGTCACAAATTGAGACGCCTTCTCTTATTGAGTTTAAAAAATACTTAAATTTCGCGAATATATTTAATACAAATGCCGTTATTGGTTATCTGATTTTTAGAAACTAATAGAATAGATTATTTTGGTGACCGGCAATTGAAGAGACTATTTTGAAATCGTTAAATCGAAACCGCAAATATTACGATTCTAAGAGACTCGGAAGGATGGCAGTATCTCTTCTTCTTGCTTTTGTATTGAGTAATCTTTCTTGTTGGGAACAATCTCTTGCCTGTGATTTACCGGAAATCTCTCTGGAATCAAAAAATATAAAACTTGGAATGCAAAACAAAGTCGAAGTTACTATGGGCTTTTTAGCTCTTTTGGATACCTTTGTTGAAAAGATTCGCAATAGATTCGGACTTAGTCTGAAAAATGAGAACTTAAAGTACTTTGTTTATATAATGGATAAAAACCGAACGGATGAAATCTGCAAAGCTACAGATGACTATAATCCGGTCGGCTGCTTTGTACAACGAGATGATACTGCTTTCACAGTACTCGAAGAAAATTCTATAGATGCTGTGTATCACGAGCTGATTCATGCAATTATCCATCTTGATGCGAAAATGAATCCTCCTCTATTTATCGATGAGGGTTTGGCTGAGGCTTTCGGCGACGGAGGGTGTGCAGTAACAGAAGAAAAAGAAAAGCTTTCTTTGGACATCGTTTATAAAAATGTAAACAATCAGCTCAATCGACGTATTTTGCAGAGTTTTTTCAAACATATTTACGAAAAACACGGCGCAAGCAAACTTATGCATTGGGGATATTTACTCAAGTCAAACAGCAATTTGCCCTTTATTAAAAGGGCATTTGAGACTGTGTATGAGGAAAAGCTTGATGATGTATGGCGTGAACGTTGGGGGCCTTTCAAAATATCCAATTTCAATCGGTGTCTTTCCGAACCGCATTTGTGGAAAACAGAAAAAATATGGAATTACCATTTCAATGTCTATTCTTCCTTGAACTTCTTTTACTTGAGCCCAAGGAGCCGGATTGAAGAAGCAGTAATAGAAATTTTCGAAGAAAATGTGTATTTAGTTAACGTAATCGGAGTATCCGCCAACATTTCTTTAGCGTCCTGTGATACATGTTTGACAACTGTTGATTTGAACAGCTCAGATCTTATTACACTTTCTCCTGGGAAATATTCCGTCAGAATGCTTGTGAATGATGAAAATATAGATAAAGCTATATCGGTACATCTCAAGCCCTACATTCAATGTGACCCTTATGGTAACGATTGTCCTAGCGGCGAAAAGTGTCACGATTTAGGAGACGAAATTGGTATTCAGTGCGCTTCTTGGCTAAGAGAACCGCTTAAAATCGGAGACAACTGCGAGGAGCCGCAACAAGGCCGGCCCGATCCATGTGAAGAGGGTGCTTCATGTGCAGCCGGTGAATGCAAGATTCTATGTCAGGGGACAATAAATGCTCCTCAGTGTCCGGGCGGGTTTGACTGTTATAGCAGGAATTCTAATAATCTCTATCCCGGAGTTTGCTTTGAGCGTTGCAATCCCTCTGTTTCCAAGGATTGTCAGCCCCATCAATATTGCAAATTGGCCTCGCGAGATCCAATCGGCCATGTTTGTGTTACCCCCAAAGGGGGATCTCTTTATGAAGGAGATCCTTGCGATCAGTTTGATATTGAACAGGCAAATCCTTTTGCGGTTTCTGATGAACCTAAATGCATCGGCAATACTATTTGTGTAAAAGGAACATGCAAAAAGATGTGTGACCCGAACACTGATGAACAACAGTGTTCTGCTGAGTTAGCCTGTCACCCAATGATGCATGAAGATGCAGAATCGGAAGATTCAATATTCGGTCTTTGTTTGAAGGAATGCAATCCTACAGCACTTGACTGTTCGGAAAACGAGCTATGCGTACAGGACAAACCTGATTCAACCAGATTCTTTTGTCAAACCAAGCATGATTCTTTAATATTTACTCGATACGGAGACGGCTTTTGTACGCTGTTCAGTTGCGGCAAAGGATTGTATTGTACTTATGACCGCGCTGTTCCCAATTCAAAAGCAATAACAGAAACCGGCATTTGCACAGCTCTTTGCAATACATCCGATGAAAACCCCGACATCAATTGTCAGGATGTTGATCAAGGGCAATATTGCAAACCTATAAATAAAGAAAACGATTTAGGTTATTGTACAATAGATTGAACCTTTCGGAATAAAAGTGAAAAGTGCATTTATTCGTTTTTTTGACGAAGACAACCGTTTGCAGCAAACTGATTTAATCTGACCTAGAACTTGAGGTTTTTTTGAAAAAATCTTCTTACATTTGGAATATATACAATCGTTTTTCTGTTGACATCATACTGTAAAGTGTTCTTTTGACTATTGTGCTGTGTTGTTTTAACCGTGTTTATCACGCAAAGGAGATAATATGAGTCAAATTAGCTGTATCCATGGACGCGAAATTTTGGATTCGCGCGGAAACCCGACAATTGAAGTTGATGTAACTTTAGATTGCGGCGCATTCGGACGTGCTGCTGTACCCTCAGGTGCTTCTACAGGCGAAAATGAAGCTTTGGAACTTAGAGACGGAGACAAAAAACGTTATCTCGGCAAAGGTGTACTCAAAGCTGTTGATAATGTTAATAAGGTAATAGCTCCCAAGATTATCGGCATGGACGCCATGGATCAGGTTGCTGTAGATAATGCCATGCTTGCTCTGGACGGAACCCCTACCAAAAGCAAACTAGGTGCAAATGCAATTCTAGGCGTATCTTTGGCGGTTGCAAAAGCGGCTGCCGATTGCCTGGATATTCCTCTATATAGATATATCGGCGGTTCCAACACTGTTACCCTTCCGGTTCCCATGATGAACATCGTAAATGGAGGTTCCCACTCGGATGCCCCCATTGCTTTTCAAGAATTTATGATTCGTCCTGTAGGAGCAAAATCCTTTAAAGAGGGTTTAAGAATGGGAGCTGAGGTTTTTCACTCCCTTAAAAAGGTTCTCAAAGGAAGAGGACTAAGCACTGCTGTCGGTGATGAAGGAGGTTTTGCTCCTACCTTTAACGGTACCGAAGACGCTATTGAGACCATTCTCAAAGCCGTTGCAGAAGCCGGATACAAAGCCGGCCGCAAAGCCGACGGAGGAGATGTTTCTCTTGCTCTTGACTGTGCGGCTTCTGAATTCTACAAAGACGGTAAATACAACTATGCCAAATTTGAAGGTCCCAAAGGAGCAGTTCGAACTAGTGCCGAACAGGCCGACTATCTTGCCGAGCTCATTTCAAAATACCCAATCGATTCTATCGAAGACGGCATGAGCGAAAACGATTGGGAAGGATGGAAGATTCTTACGGACAAAATCGGTTCTAAATGCCAACTGGTCGGCGATGATTTATTTGTTACCAATGTTGAATACCTCAAAAAAGGTATCGACATGGGATGCGCAAATTCAATTCTTATAAAAGTCAATCAAATCGGAACGCTTACCGAAACACTCAATGCTATCGAAATGGCTCATCGGGCCGGTTATACTTCGGTAACCTCTCACCGTTCCGGAGAGACCTCGGACTACACAATTGCAGACATCGCAGTTGCTACAAATTCGGGTCAAATCAAAACCGGATCTCTAAGCCGATCAGATCGCATTTCAAAGTACAACCAGCTTCTTAGAATCGAAGAAGCACTGGGAAGCGCCGCAAAATACGGTTGCTGAGCGGTATCGACTTTAGTTTGTTAGAGAATTAAAGAGTTTTAAATTCAATCACTCAACCGCTACGGATAAAGAAGAGTTCGATACCAACCGGTCGATTTTTTCTCAAAAAGAAGACGATCATGCAGCCGGTGCTCTCCTTCTTCCCAAAATTCTATTTCAAGCGGCATGATCCTAAAACCGGACCAGTGTGCAGGTCTGGTAATTGTCTTTCCTATATTATACTCTTTGAACCGGGTTATCATTTTTTCCAGATGCGAGCGATCTGCAAGCGGTTCTGATTGTCGAGACACGTGAGCGCCGATACAACTCATTTGTGGTCTTGTTGAAAAATAGGCATCGGCTTCCGGGTCGCTTACTTGAGACACCGTTCCTCTAATCCGTATCTGTCTTGATAGGCTTTTCCAATAAAACAAAAGTGCCGCTTTTTTATTGGCGACAAGCTCTTGTCCTTTTTTACTGTTGAGATTGGTATAAAAAACAAAACCGTCTTTGCCGCGCTCTCGCACCAAAACCGTACGAATATTGGGCATTCCAGTGTCATCTACAGTTGCAAGCTGAGCCGCGTCAAAGTTAACTGTTTCTGTCGAAGCTGCCTCTTCAAACCAGGTTTCAAGAAGTGTAAAAGGCAACCTGCTTCTGTAGGAGTCCAGTTTTGATTTGTATTCTTTTGTTTTCAAGCTAATCACCCCCAGTTTGTTCGGAGCTTGTATAACTCGAACTGGTAACAATGCATCTTAGAAAATTGTGGATTGTTTTTTTGAATATTAAAAGATTTTGCAGTTTATGTAATTTTTCAAGGTGAACTTGACACTGTCTTGGGATAACAATGCCTAATGAATATTAACTAACAATAAAAAACGGAGCAACAAAATGTGCGATACAAGAAGGATAAAATCTATCATTAAAGGGATGCCGACCATGGAAGGGGCAGGTGTTAGGCTTGTTAGAATTTTCGGTTACAAAGAGATGCCTAGCTTTGATCCGTTTTTACTTCTCGATCATTTCGGTTCAGACAATCCCGACGATTATCTTGTAGGTTTTCCATGGCATCCGCATCGCGGTATAGAGACCATTACTTATATGTTAGAAGGTACCGTTGAACACGGAGACAGCTTGGGCAATCATGGAACCATCGAACCCGGTGACGTTCAATGGATGACGGCAGGAAGCGGCATTGTTCACCAGGAAATGCCGAAAGGAGACACTCGCGGTCGCATGTCCGGCTTTCAATTATGGGCGAACCTTCCCGCATCTCACAAAATGACCGCTCCGCGTTATCGAGAAATAAACGCAGCTGCTATTCCGCATATAACATTCGATCATGGCGTTACAGTAAAAGTTATAGCCGGCATTGTTGACGGAACAATCGGACCGGTGGAAGATATAGTTATTGAACCTGAGTATCTCGACATTACTATGCCCCCTAACACGTGTTACAATCGGCCGATAAAATCCGGTCATCAAGCTTTTGCATATGTTTTTGAAGGCACAGTGATTTTTCATTCTGACCAATCGACGGCAACAGAGGAAACCGTAGAAAGAGGAGCTCTTGCTTTGTTTTCAGATCACGGAACAGTCGAAGCAAAAGCCGGCGAAAAAGGTTCACGTTTAATTTTGGTGTCCGGAAAACCCATTGGCGAACCTATTGCCTGGAGAGGTCCGATTGTTATGAACACCGAAGAAGAGCTCAGTATCGCGTTTGCTGAATACAGAAACGGTACATTCATTCGCTAAAAAGCAAATAGTAAAACTCGCATCCGCATAAAACGAAGGTTATACCATGGGCTGATAATCGGTTATGCACAGCAAACCATTGTGCAATGTGAAGCAAAAACAAGGAGGTGTAATATGGTACAAACCGCATCAGAAATGTTGCCCTTGGGAACAAAGGCGCCTGATTTTTTACTTCCTGACACGGTCAGCGGTCGTAATTATTCTATGACTGATTTCAAAGACAAATCCGCTTTGTTGGTAATGGTTATCTGTAATCACTGCCCGTTTGTGATACATGTAAAAGAGGAACTCGCAAAAATAGGAAGAGATTACAAGGATAAAGATTTGGCTGTTTTCGCAGTAAGCGCCAATGATGTAGAGAACTATCCCGATGACGCTCCGAGCAAACTGGCAGAAATGGCAAAAGATTTGGGTTTTACTTTTCCCTTTTTATACGATGAATCTCAAGAGTACGTAAAAGCTCTGCATGCAGCCTGTACACCGGATTTTTTCTTGTTCGACAAAAACAGAAGCTTGGTTTATCGCGGGCGATTAGACGGCAGTCGTCCTGGAAATAATATTCCTGTAACAGGAGATGATCTACGAAAAGCAATCGACGCTGTGCTTTGTGACAATCCGCAAGCGGACAATCAGCTTCCCAGTATCGGATGCAATATCAAGTGGAAAGCATCATAAATTCTTTAAGAATTCAAGCCGGCGTTCAGCCGCAGTCGCCTCCGATTGAGAATAGATATTTCGAAAAGCACCTGATAATCAAAGTGCAGTTAACCGTCCAGGATGGGCTTGCCCGGCCTTACAATTTTCAGAAAGAAAGTCATTGTAACGACGAATTTTTCACCTCTTCGGCATACTTATATATCAATTTAATTTTTAAAAATGTCAGCCGGTCAGGTCGTTTGCAGTGCGAACCAATATCAAGAAAATAAAGAGGATAATATTTGCGCTATCAACGTTTCAAAAAATACCGGATCTCCAAGGTTTCCTGACAAAAAAGCACTTGCAGCATTTCCTTCTCCTCCTATTCTAGAAATCACGAGGTTGCTGCTAGGCAAAACTACTATTACTTGAAATTGCATTCCTTCGGCAGTAATCATGTCTTCTGGCAAACTCATATACATTTTCCCATCACCGGAAGGCTTGTCGTCATCTCCCTGTGAAGGCACAATCCAATGACCGTCTCGATTAAGCCAAAACAGATATCCGTATGCGTCGTTCAGCGAAGATGACGGAGAAAAAGCAGCTTCCAAATATTCTTTTGAAATTATTTGTTCCTCACCCCATCGACCTTCTCGAAGCAACAAATATCCCAAACGAGCCAGGTCATCACAGGATGCTGAAAAATCGCTATAGGCAATCGTATTTCCGGTTTGATCCTTCGAAAGTGAATCTGTAATGCCAATCTTGCTCAATAGGTTTTTAGCTGCAAAATAATCCAACTCCTCGCCTGTTGCTTCTGAAATCACCATTTCCAGTGTCTGAACGGCAGCATTATTGTATTCCCATACTGTTCCCGGCTCAAATTGCTGTGAAAGCCCTATAGCAAAACCTGTCATGTCTTGAGCTGAACCCAAACCGACATAATCTTGAATAAATGCCCAATGTCGGCCGGAAGTATTGCTGAGCAAATGGGCTACGGTAACAGCTTCACTTTCTGTTCCTTTCCAGTCCGCAATATACATTGAGGCTGAATCGTTTAGTGACAAAAAACCCTTGTCAGCTGCTATTCCCACAGCAATTCCGGTAATAGATTTTGTTATCGAAAATACGTTCTGTTTTGTTTTGCGATTCCATCCGTCAAAATACCATTCTCCAACTAAGTAACCGTTATGAACCACTGAAAGGCAATGACTGTCACCTTCATCCGCAAAAACAGCCGCTGCTTCAAGCATATAAGGATCAAATCCGGCAGCATCAGGGTTAAGTTCGGGCCAGCGAGTTCCGGGATAGACATCACCTTCGCTATTCACAAAGCCTGTATCGTTTTCTAGGTCTTCTGAATCAGAATCTGAATCAGAATCTGAATCAGAATCTGAATCAGACAAATCGACGTTTTCAGTACAACCTGCATGTGTCAGCACAGGTATGCCGACCGACAAAAAACAAATTCGAATCATCATTGTTGTATAATATTGTGGAGACCTCATTAGTCAAATACTCCTTAGGTAACAAACGTTAACAAACATATTAGGGCTATATCAAAATGGTAAAAATATAGCCGGCAATACTTTCTTAATGTGTAAACTTTTGCAATATCGACAACGTAATTCAAGTCATAAATTCTATATACAGAATTTAACAATAAATGACCTGATTGACGAAACAACAGAGGTCTTGCTAAACTTCGAAATATCAGGAGGATGTATAATGAAAAGATTGTTAAGGGGAATTACACTAACCAAGTTTATATTCTTTGCTTTAATGCTCATTACAATTGGATGCGGTGAAGGAGAGACTTGTGATTGTTGCAAATCAAAAAAGGATTGCAAATTCGGATTGCAGTGTGTTGAGCTGATTGGCGGAGTCGGCAAAGTTTGCGGAAGCACCGGAATTAATTACTGTTCTGCAGATGCCTGTTTAAGCAGCAGTCAGAGCAAACTGGAAGCCGAAAATGTTTCTGTTTTTGCAATCAATAGACCCGATGAAACCTCATCTATAGAGTCCTACGCATTTGTTGAATCGTTAAAAAGTTTTGTTGAAGACGAGGATGTTGATAGCGAAAAAGATTAATATATTTAATTATTTTCTACATACCCGACAAAATTAAAAAACTATCACCGACTCGTTCGAGTTCAAGTCTATTATCTGCTGTTTTGTTTTCCCAATGCGGTTTCTCATTAAGCGTAAATCTATATGACGTGGTATAAGTATATTCCACCATTATTCTTTCGGATTTGGCATATATGTTTCTATATCTAATTTCATAACGAATGGTTTCTATGGCCTTGAATCTATTCTTTAGAACTTCTTCTAGACCTGATTTATCCATATCGTCATCACCGCCGACCGTTCCGCTGTTGTCAAAGTATTTGGGAGAAGCAATAGATAAAAGAAGTCCTACGTTTAAATCTTCTACAGCGCGACGATAGCGCTCACAAAACGCGATGATTTCGCGGTTTTCAGCATTGTCGACCACTTCGGTATTAGGAATATACTTTGGATTGCATCCTGATGCAGCCAGTATCAGCATTGTAAGCACCAGTGATTTTAGAGATATTTGCATCATATTGTCAGCCTTTCCGAACAAAAACGTTGTTGTGGGCGGATTCTATTCCCCAACATCCGACAGATCCAAGAAAAAACGTTTCGTATGTTGATTGGAATAAAACTTTTCATCATCGTCCAATAAAATTGCAGGAACAACCTCCTGAATTACTCAGATCAACAGTTTTCAGGAACGTATGCTTAACACAGATGCTGCCGTTATCGTCAAATGTTTTAACAAATATTTTGGCAATATTGCTAAGCATAAACCTATGTTTTACCTTATCTCCAAAACCTAAGTATCCGTCTCCGAAATCCCAAATAACAGTATGAGGTATCGGATCAGCTTTAACGGATAGCTCTCGATAGTTCACTGCATCTCGTGATTCCTGCTCAGTGATGTAGATTTGTGTGTTACATTTTACAGAAGATACTTCGGACCACTTTATAATTGAGATTCCTGGAATATCATCAACAGCCGGAGGTATCTCAACCGCAAAAGACAATACTCGCGAATCATCATCGGGCAATTTTGCCAATGCAATTTTTTCAGGGCGAACTTGAGAATTATTGATTTTTGCGATTATGCCTTGCTCTTCCTTTGTTAATTTCAAATTAATGTTACAACGAGACGGAACTGTAGCAAAGTTCTTTATCGATATGCTTCTTGCGTCTGATTTGAAAGACAGTTTCTCAATTTCACAAGAAGCACTGTTAGCGCTTTGAATAACGACAGCACCATGTGAAGTCTCCATAAAGCCGGGACCTTCCAATTCAAGACCATAGGTTCCGCTTGGAATCCAAGACGGCATCTTCACGAATATTCTATAAATGTCTTTTATTAATACTCTGTTGTATGTGTTTCCAGCCAAAGGTCTGATTCTCATAACGTTCTGTTCATAAACAAGACTTGATTGCTCGCCGGTTAAAGAAAACACACCTTCCCTGTTGATGAGTCGGACTTTCCAGCCTTTCACAGCTGTTGATTGTTGAACTCCTGGAGGAGGGGTTAAAGGCAAAACAAGTGATACGTGAACCTCAAGAATGCCGCTTTCATCCATTATAAGAGGATTGGCATTTGTCGGATACAATATAACATTTTTAAAATTGTCCGATGCCTCAATCTCAAATGCAGCAATCAAAATTTGCATTACTGTCATCGTTGCCGACAACAAAAAAACAATTCTATTTTTCAGCATCCCGCCGCACAAACAGGGATCGCGTTCCCATGATTTTGTCATTGTGTCTTGCAATTACCATTATGTGATTTGCACCTTCTTCAAGAGGTACATCAACATTAAAAACAAGTTGAGCGGATTTACTATTCTGTATTGAAGGCAAATACAACACTTTCTTATTGCCTACAAAGACAATTATGTCGCGAACACTGGATGGGTGTTTGGCAATTCCTTTAACGTTGATAAATTTCTTCGAAATGCGATGAACGGAGAGCCCTTCGATAGATATTTGGGGTGGAATCAGAATAAACGGTTCAAAATTCGGTGCCGGCTTATTTCCTTCTTGAACTTGAGAAGCAGCTATCCATGCGCGACGTGTTTTTGTAAGAGCAATTCTATAAAAACCGTTTGAAGCTTTATCTGCCTGAAACGAAGCTCCGAAAGATGCGAAAGCTACATTAGGACTTTCAAATGAAGGACTTTCGTACAAAAGAGCCGTCGTCGGTGCAACTGTTATGATCAAATTACAAGGCTCTAAGGAATTGGGAACGGTTGACACAGGAAGACTAATTTTTTGTTCTCTAAGGCTCCCGGTTATAGGAATACCCAATCCTGTTTCAGTCCACTCTTTAACAGCAAGCGTCATTTCGGCCTGGTTCAAAGGAAAGTTCTCATTTACTTTAAAATTCATTACCCCTTCTATTGTTTGTCCTGGAGCCATTGCGCCGATAGTCATAAGTCCGTGAATTACATCAACACCCGGTTTGGCTGACAATTCCACTTCGGCATCAGATGCAGAACCTTCTCCTATGTTTTTTACAGTAACAAACATAGAGAGCTCCTCACCCGGTTCAAAAACCCCGTCACCGTTTCCCATATCTTGAATCTGCCAACCAAAGATCAACTCGGGAGAAGGACGGTCAGGTATTCTAATTTCTAACGAAATCGGCTGCGGTATCGGCCCGGATTGGGAATCAAAAACAATTTTTACATCGTCAACCCTCGAATCCATAGCTTCCGGCAACTTAATTGTTTGAGTCCAGCTCTGTGAAGCACCGGGAAGTATTTTTCCGAAAGCAAATTCTTTATTGCTCACAATGACATTATCGCTCTCTGTAATTGCACGCAAACGATAAATAGGTTTATCGGTTTTGTTTTCTACGCTTACTCGTATACGAAAAGGTTTGCCGTGAACAAGCTTGTCTTGAAGCTTAGCGGTTACGCGTATTCTTGGATCATAGACAGGTAATTCTTCTTTCTTAGTGTCTTTTAATACCTCTTCTGATTCCCCCAATTTTGTCAGTGATTTTGACCAGTCCACACCTATTTTTTTAAATGCCGATTCCATCGCTTTTTCTTGAGTAGAATTTTCCTTTTCTATCATTTGTTGAGCACGGATCAGCAAATCCTCTGCGCCGAAACGCTCAGCAGAAGAGAGCAATCGAACTGCCGTTTCTTTTTCAAACTGCGATTTGTAACTGCTATCCTCTTCTTTTTCGGCAAAACATTTCTTAAACCTATTCTGTTCAATTTGTGCCTCAGCTTGAGGAATAAACAAAACCCCCGTCAGAGCAGGACTGCGATCTGTTCGAGTGCGCATATTAGGGCGATCAAGATGAGAATCTAAATCTGCCTCTGAAAAACGCCCTACGGAGTTTTTTGTTCTAATTTTTTCTTTATCCACGATTATAGGATTAAAGGTTAAATCAGGTGTTACGCCTACCGCCTGAATTGAAATATCACCAGGCGTAAGATACTGGGCACTGGTTAGTTTAATTGCTCCGCCGTCCGGAATTTGATCAACCATTTGAACAGACCCTTTTCCGAAAGTTGTATCTCCTATAAGGATTGCTCGATTATGATTTCTAAGTGCACCGGCTAAGATTTCGGCAGCTGATGCGGAAAAAGAATCAATAAGAACTGCCATTGGATACATGGGTTCTGTTCCTTCAGCAGATGCGTTTTCGACTGTTCTGTCATCTTCTTTGCGACCGGCGGTGGTAACGATCGTTCCTGCAGGTAAAAAATAATTAGCAATAGCGATGGCTACATGCAGAAGCCCTCCCGGATTGCCTCTAACATCAACAATCAACCCCTTCATTCCGTTTTCATGTAGATTTTCCAGAGCTTTGCTCATCTCATCAACACTGTTTTCTTGAAAAGCATTGAGTTTTATGTAGCCTATTTTGTTTTTCAACATTTCCCATTTAACGCTGGAAATAGGCACCATTTTTCTGGTTATTGTGTAGTCAATAACAGCTCCGTCAACTCGTTTGACTTGAACCTTTACTTTGGTACCCGGAACACCTCTTAGTCTATCTGCAGCTTCTGAGGTAGTTATATTAACTGTGGATTCACCGTCTATTCTAGCAATAGTATCCCCGACTTTTAGTCCTGCAGCAGCAGCAGGAGTGTTTTCAAAAACCTCAACTACAGTTAGTCTGCCGCTGCAGGGAGGACGCCTGTCTGTAGTTATTTTAATTCCCAACCCACCAAATTCTCCGGCGGTATCCATTTTCAGATCGTTAAAAATGTCAGGAGCCAAAGCATTTGAATGCGGGTCCAATGTTGCCAACAAAGCGTTGGCGGCAGCATATTCCAAATCCATAAAGTCGTATTCTGCTTTAGGTAGACTAGTGAACAGAAATTTGAATATCTTTCTAATTCTAGACGAAAGCGACCATGGACTGTTGATTTCAGATAGTCCGAAGCTAACTGATTCGCTAAGAATCTCCATTTTTACTGAGTTATTATCTTCGTAATTGACAGTAAGCTCGGCAATTACTTTTTGAAGAGTATCGAGAACAGATCTAAACATCCTGTTTGCATCAATACGATCAGGATCGTAATAATCTTCAATTATGGAAAGAATTACTCGGTCAACCACTTTAGCCTTGGTAAAATCGTAGGTTGGAGATTTGGGTGCTTTAGCATAAACTGTTGTAGAAAAAATTGTAACCGCTACAAAAAACACAATTAAAACGCTAAGACATCGTATTTTATACGTTTTTCGTTTAATCAATGGACTCACTTCTCCTTAAAAAAAATACACGCGAAGCGAAGTTTGACGTTAAGAAGACTTGACGTCAATATCAAGAGCATCATAGGAATCAGTTTCAGTTCAGTTATCCCATCTTTTGGGTGTAATTGAGCATGCGAGGATGGCGAAATTGGTATACGCGCTGGATTTAGGTTCCAGTGCCTTCGGGTGTGGGGGTTCGAGTCCCCCTCCTCGCACCCAGCAATAAAATAATCCTGACAATTCTATCAAACATACTTCCCTATATTTTGCCTTGATATAGGTTATCAACTACTGGAAGCAAAATCTTAAAAGTGCTGCCTTCTCCTTCTTTGGATTCGATTATCATAGCTCCGTTATGTGCTTTTACGAGATGACTGACGATAGCCAGCCCCAAACCTGCTCCTGGAGCTTTTCCCCTTAAACCTGAATCCACTCTGTAAAAGGGTTCAGTAATACGCTTCATCTCTTTTTTGGGAATACCTATTCCGTTATCAGAAACTTGAATCACTACATGCTGATCTTGATCATAGGCCTGAAGCTGAATGTATTTTCCTTCGTTGGTGTATTTGTAGGCATTGACCAGCAAATTTAGAATTACAGAACTCATGGCACGAGTGTCGTAAGTAACCGGTCTGTCCGTATTTACTGACACCTCGAATTTCATGTTTTCGGACAAAATCATTTTGCGGAAATGCTCAGCAGTAGATTCTACAGCTTCTCTGACGGACTGTTCAAGCAGCTCCAAATCACATCTGTCTTTTGCCAGAGAGCGCCAGGTCAGAACTCTATCGATCATAACATTCAGCCAATCAGCTTCCCTGATTATTGTATCAATACATTGCAGTTGTTCTTCACGACTCAGATTATCTAAACCCATTTCCATGGTTTGCGCATACATTTTTATAGCGCTCAAAGGCGTTCTCAGCTCGTGCGTAACATTGGCTAAGAGATCAGCTTGCAACCTCGCGGTTCTGGCCCGTTTCCCCAGAACAACCATTATTACTATGGCTACGCCTATAGCCGCAGAGGTAAAAGATATGACCAGCACCCCCACCACCAGACTAAGCGAACCCTCCCCTGCAACCACTGCAATAATACCGACTGAAGTTGATAAAAGCACCGGCAATATCACCCCTACTGATAGAGCTACAATTACCCCCGTAAGCCTGAGGCTTTTTTGTATGCGATCCAATCTGGCTCTAGTTTCGTTTTTCATAAAACCGAGTATGAACCGGAAATGTGCTTTGAAGCAAGAAGTGCAGCAACAAACATCCTATCTAAAAATCGGCATTTCCAGGAACGCGAGCAAAAGGAATTACCTCTCTAATATTTTGCATGCCGGTAACATACATAAGGGCACGCTCAAATCCCAAACCGAAACCGGCGTGAGGAACTCCTCCATAGCGTCGGAGGTCTAAATACCACCAATAAGATGACTCTTCGAGACCGAACCGACTCATTTGTGCTTTGAGAACGTCCAAACGATCTTCTCGCTGTGAACCGCCTATTATTTCCCCTATTTGAGGAACAAGACAGTCCATTGCAGCAACGGTTTTTTCATCGTCGTTTATTCGCATATAAAATGCTTTTATTTCGCGTGGATAGTTGATCAAAAACATAGGTTTTTTCAACAGTTTTTCTGTTAGATATCGTTCGTGCTCAGACTGTAAATCAACACCCCATTTGACAGGAAATTGAAATTTTGGGGGAGCTTTTTCGAGGTGCTTTATTGCATCAGTATAGGTCATTACTTCAAAAGAGGATGACACCACTGACTCAAGTTTGGCGATAAGACCCTTTTCAACCCACTGATCGAAAAACTCAATATCTTCAGCACATCGACTCATTACCTTTGAAATGATATGCTTTATAAAAGCCTCAGCTGTTTCCATATCACCCTTTAAGTCACAAAAGGCCATTTCCGGCTCCACCATCCAAAACTCGGACATATGCCTAGAGGTATTGGAGTTTTCAGCTCTAAAGGTCGGTCCGAAAGTATAGATATTTTTAAAGGCATGGGCGAAAATTTCACCTTCTAGCTGTCCGCTGACAGTCAAGGAGGTTTCGGTGCCGAAAAAATCTTTTGAATAGTCGATCTTGCCGTCGTCGGTTTTGGGCGGGTTATTCATATCCAAAGTAGTCACTCTAAACATTTGACCGGCGCCTTCACAGTCCGAAGCGGTAATAATGGGAGTGTGAACCTGAATAAAACCGCGACTGTCAAAAAAGTCATGAATAGCCGTTTGCAATGCGTGACGAACTCTAAACACAGCACCGAGACTTTTTGTTCTAGGACGAAGATGTGCAATGGTACGCAAAAATTCAAAGCTGTGTCTTTTTTTTTGTAAAGGATAGTCGCTGTCAGCTTTGCCGACGATTTCAATCGATGAAGCTTTTAATTCTACACGCTGGCCTTGAGCCGGAGATAAAACCAAATTGCCCTTTACTTTTACCGCAGAACCCACGCCTAAACCCGCAATATCATCAAAATTATCAATACCGTCTTCAACAACTACCTGAAGACCCGCAAGGCATGATCCGTCATTGAGCTCTAAAAACGCAATTCCCTTGTTTGCTCTAACAGTTCTAACCCATCCTTCAGCCTCAATATCTTCTTTAGGCGCATCCATTTCTAAAACTTGTTTAATTGTATTATTCATAACAAACTCCTTAGATTTCACAACGAACCCTAGGCCAACTCCACATTTCGGTCAATGCCGACTGGATTCTGAATGCAAAATCACATAAAGTGAACCCTGTGTTACATAAGAATGTTGAAATTATAAATATTTTTTGTCCATCTTGTGGGTTGCTGCATAAGGTGCCGAATGATCGATTTAAGGCTAATACTGTAATGCAATGCGCCGGATGTCAAAACAGATTTACCCATGATAACAAAGTCAACATAGCTCAAAATACTCATTCATCTTCAAACTCTTCCTCTCGGAATATTAAATTGCTCGCGGCAATTTTGTCAGTAATAGTCGTTCTGCTTTTACTCATGGTTGTTGTGTTTCTATTTAGAAATCAAAAAATACAAATTCCTCTTGACGGTCTTCCTGAACAAGTAAAAGTTGTGTTGTTGGGTAATACAGAAGAAGATGCAAAAGATATCATTTCAACAGGTTTGGTTTTGTCGGTAAAAGAAGGCTACAAACTTTACGCAAAAAATAAAACCGAAATAATTGTTGTTAAGGGCACTGTTTCAAATCCCACAGGTTCCATAAAAAAGAGAATTCTACTGGAAGGATCCATGGTGGACAAAACAAACACGCCTCTATTTACAACACGCGCACCGTGCGGAAAATTAATTGCGGACAAAAGACTCAAAAAAACCTCCTCCGGAGAGTTTTCAAAGCTTTTTACTCGCAATATGGAATTTATTGACTGCACCCTAAACCCCGGTGAAGAAAAACCCTTTCAAATGATTTTCGACGACATCCCCAGAGACTTTAACACTGAATATTCAGTTAAAGTTAAACCTCTTTTTGCTGCTGAAGAGCGACTTCCCATCGAACAAGGAACAGAAAAGTGACAGTATATCTTTTAATGATTTTACTGGGAGCAGTACAAGGGGCTGCAGAGTTTTTACCCATATCATCTTCGGGACATTTGGCCTTGGTTAGGCTTGTTACCGAAGATGTAACGGTTTCAAACGCTTTTACCGAAGCACCTTTGCTGTTAGACATTCTGCTGCATTTGGCAACTTTGGTTGCAGTGCTGATTTTTTTTAGAAAACAGGTTGCAGAAGCAATTGTCGGCGCTCTGCGATTGGCCAAGTCCTCTCTAAAAGGTAATGCAAAAGCACAACTCGAAACAGACGAGGGAGCTCTAACTGCTTTGTGCGTGGTTATCGCCTCTGTTCCTACTGCAGTTATGGGTCTCTTACTCAGTGACATAGTTGACGATATTTCATCATCTCCTGTTATTTTGGGTTCGGCGTTTCTAGCTTGCGCCGGTTTGTTGACATTGAGTCGTTTGACATCAGGAGGAGACAATAATTTATCTGTAAAAATTGCCCTGTTAATTGGTATCGCTCAGGGAATTGCGGTTATGCCCGGCATTTCCAGATCAGGCGCCACTATTGTTGCCGGTCTTATTTTGGGGCTTGCGCCCAAAAAGGCTGTCAGTTTTTCTTTCCTCTGTTCTATTCCTGCAATACTTGGAGCGGCTTTACTTGAAATGGATACAGCTCAGCTCTTTAAAGAAGCAAATTTTTTGATGTATTCAATAGGAGCCTTGACAGCTTTTGCAGTAGGAACTGCTTCCCTTTATATTCTTTCCAAAACAGTCAATCGAGGACGGTTGTGGTGGTTTGCTCCGTATGTAGCTGCGGTCGGCATTTTTACCCTATTATTAGCAGCAATATGAACAAACAAAAGTTTTCTTTTTTTGCGGCATCAACACCGGGACTCGAAACTGTATGCGAAAATGAGGCACAATCTCTTGGTTTGAAAGAGGTTCATATAACGCCAGGAGGTATTGTTTTTGCGGGAGATTTAAAAACAGTTTACAAGGCAAATCTTTGTTTTAGAACAGCCTCAAGAATTCTTGTTCGTATAGCAGAATTTCATGCCGCTCACATGGCCGAGCTACATAAGAAAAGCTCAAAAATACCATGGGAGATTTTTATTAATACCAATAATGCAATCGATGTAAGAGCAGTATGCCGCAAGTCAAAAATTTATCACAGCAAAGGAGCTGCTGAACGGGTTGCACAGGGAATTGCAGACAGACTGAAGCTTTCAGCTCTTCCGTCATTTGGAGAGGGCGCGCCCAACGAAGAAGGAGGAAAAACCGCCGTTCTTGTTCGTCTGGAAAGAAACATATGCACTTTAAGTCTTGATACTTCCGGCGCTCATCTTCACCGAAGAGGTTACCGGCTCTCTGCGGGACAAGCACCCTTGCGAGAAACTTTAGCGGCATCCGTTTTATTAGCCTGCGGATGGTCAGTCGATTCTGAAACTCTCATGGATCCTATGTGCGGTTCCGGAACCCTTGCAATAGAAGGAGCACTGATCGCTTCCCATACTCCGCCCGGTTTTTACAGAAACTTTGCTTTCGAAAATGCTCCGTTTTTTGATCGCGATTCATACGAAGAAATAAAAGCGAATCTGCAATCCAAAATTATAAAACCTAAAAAACCAATCACTGCATCAGACAGAAATAAAAATGCAATAAAAGCAGCCTCATCAAACGCACAAAATGCGAAAGTTGATTCTTTAGTAGAACTAGAAGTACAGGATATTCACGATATTAAACCTATACAAAAAGAAACATTTATTATTTGCAATCCGCCCTACGGCAAGCGAATAAGCGCGTCACACGAAATAAACAGGATTTTTTCAACCTTGAATCGCCTAGCTTCAGAGTCTGAAAAAACATACCTGACGATTGTAACTCCTGATATTAAACAAGCAGCATCCGCCGGAATCAATTTTAAAAATCAAAGCGAGTGGTTTCCCAACGGCGGAATAAGGGTAAAGATGCTCTCAACAAAAGCTTCTATTTCTTAGTCATCTAATCACTTTCGGTCATATATTGGATGCTCAGCGTGAGCTTTCTTGGCGGATGCGCAACACATTATGATATTATCAACGGTACGGAAACATCTACAGCCTTACCTTCTCACCAAAAGGAAACGCAGTGTCAATTGCGGGACAAAGTCTTGCAAAAACAGTTTTATGCTCCGGTACAGCCTCAAAAACGACCTAATAGAATATGATTTACAAGAAGGGCTTTTTGCCGGCGGCAGGTTAATAGTATGGATCGACAATAACTCCCTGGTAGCGGAACTGAAGGGGCGACCGCTTTCGCATTGGTGTATGGGCGACCGGGCCACAGGCGACCGACCACATGACACGGTATTTACATCGCACGCGCCCATTCGACCTTGTATCGAATTGGTGCATCGTTTGAAAACATCGACTGTGGGGATAAGTGCCAATTAGTCTATGTGCTGACGGTTGTGTTTCTTGACAATCTGAACAATGCCTATGATCAGAGGAATAAGACCGACAGCTGCCAAGGCTTTTGGGCTGTTTGTTCCGAACAAGGCAAATTTTCCTGACAGTCCTGCGGCTATGAGGGCTATGCCTATGACTATATTGAATACTCCGCTCATGGAATTTCCTTTCTCAGGATCGATCTACTTGTTGGTTTCAATCGCTTCGTTTAGGTTGTAACCGGTAACGGTTTTTAGAGAATCATCGTCAACACCGACAAAAGTCATACGACCGGCTGTGTGGTTTTGGGCAATAAAAACCTTGTCGGTTGCAGCAGCATAACCTGCAGCTGTAGGTTGAGAGCTTAGTGATATTTGGTTTACTATTAAAGAATCCAACTCCATTTTTTCGACAGTTGATGATTCTGGAATTAGCAGAAATCCTTTGGCTCCGTTCGGTGTGAGAAGAAGTTGTCCGGGA
>CAYWLQ010000016.1:23619-46227 GCA_964458775.1 uncultured Myxococcales bacterium
CCAACGAATATCCGAAAGGCTTCTCGTTTGCCCCTACCGCTATCGGATCGTGCATTACTACAGCGGTATTAGCCTCTCCGCCTTCGGTATTTACTGCCATAACAGCATAGATCGGTCGCTCTAAAACCGCTGATGATATTTTCCACTCACCGCCGGTTCGATCAAGCAGGGTAATGCGACGTCTATCAATACCGTTGGGTGATACGGTTGTATGCAAAAGAATTCTGTTTCCATCAGATGAGAGCGTAGCTGCGCCGGCTGTTCTTCCCTCCAATGACACATATTCAAAAGGGTTAACAGTTTCGTCTTCGGGAAGAGGGAGCTGAAACAGTGCTATGCTTCCCAAATCCCTCATAACCAATACCCCAAAAGATCCGTCCGAAGCTATGTCCAAATCGCTGGGCACGGACGGGAGAACATACTTTCTAATTTTACCGATTCCGTCCAGTGAAGCTGCTACAAGAATGTTTGAGTCAGCTTTTCTTCCCAGTGCCAAGCTGCCGTCAGGCGTTATTTCTATATCTGCTGTTTTTGAATCGTAGGTTCCTGATTCGAAAAGCGATACAGGTACAGCTCTGGTTGCTGTTGATAAATTTTCTAGGTCAATCACATTTATTCCGCCTTCGGTAACCACAAACGCACGTGTTGAGTTTTTATCATATTCAACCTTCCACGGACGCATGCCGACGGCCATAGAGAAAGATTCTTCTCGATCCAAAGTTAGGTCTATAACAGAAATTTCTTGATCAGTTCCGGGTGCGCCGGATACCGGAGTATAGAGAGGATTGTGATAAGCGATAATAAATCTTCCGTTCGGAGAAGGTACTAATGCATTTGTATCAGGTCTTACCGAAATGTCAGAGGTACTCACATTATCCGATTTATCCATTTTCAGAATAGTTACGTCATCAGAATTGAGGTTGAGAACAGCAACTTCGGTTTTTTCATCTTCCGTATTTAATGAAACCAAATGGAACGGTCTACTCCCCACTCTTACCGTGCGGATTTCCAAAGTCTCTGAGTCCACAATAACAACTGAATCCCCCAATTCGTCGGCGACAAAGACATATCGTCCGGCTCCCTGAGGCACAATATAATTAACTGCAACCTCCTTTTCAGGAGGAATATAGTCACCGTTCTCATCACTATTATCATTACCATCTACTACAACATCATTATCGTAATCTGCATCCGCATCACCGTCAGAATAATAATAGTCGTCGTCTTTGTATTCACCTGCGTACGACCTACCAGCCTCATCCGACGAACAGCTCACTATGTTAAAAAAAAGAACCGGCAACAACCAAAGAGGGCGCGACCAATCATGTATATTTATTGTCATTTTAAACTCCCGTTTTTTTTACAAACTGAATATATTGAAACATGCCGACTTTAACCTGTCTACTTCTCATTTTCTTTTCCAATGAATATAAGCTAACTCATCTATTTCTGCACCCAATAACAAAAGTTCGGTTTTTCGCTCACTCAAACACGCCTCAATGAGGCGAAGAAGCGGTCCTGTTTGAACCGTGCCGAAACCTTCTGTATCAAAAAATATTTCTTCATTTGTTTTACCGAAGGCCAAAGCCGCTTTTTCGCGAAGTCTTTTTCCGTCTGCGCTTTTTCTTACCCTAATTTCAGTATCAGCAGAAACTGCAACCCCGACTGATTCTAACAATTTTTTAAGACCGTCCGGTGTTCCGTCCCATCGAATTGATCCTGAGGCAACAAGACCCAAATCACGCTTGCAGGGAGATGAACCCAGAATTAGAGCCGCAGCTCCTTCTTCAAAGGCTTCTTCTTCCAGTTTTTGTGCCGAAGAATAATCTCCCAAACTCTTCAGCCTTTCCGTCCATTCCGGATATGCCTCATCTCCGACTGCCGCCAGGATCAGCTCTCCAAAGCCCATTTCAAGCATATCATCTGCTGTAGCCAACGCTGCTTCGGCTGAAAGCCAACCTTGACTCACTGTGAAAGCTTCGGAATGATTTTTCTGCCCGATAAACAAATAGCCCAATGCGGCATTGTGTACAGAATTTGGTACCAAGGCCGGACTGATTACCGCACCTTTGGATTGATGAATTTGTTCTAAAATTCCCAAAGCCGCTTGAGTCTCCCCAAGACATGTGGCAACACAAGCGGGAATTGTTGATGGATCATCTATTCCGGCATCACTGATTGCACGATGAGCAGCGATATATATCATTTTTGTTAAACGTCCGAATCTTCTGGACGCACGCGGGTCTATGTAGTCTTTTATCGGCAGACTTTCTAACAAAGCTGTTCTGTTTGAAAAAGGCTCGTCCGAACCCTTAGACATCGTACCGGTTCCCCAAATATATCTATAGGTCATTTCAAACCTCCGACTCCGCCGAACACCAGTACACAGTTGTTTCCTCCAAAAGCAAACGATGCTGAAACAACATATTTTTCAGGATCAAAAGCTTGTCCTCCCTTGCCGATGAGGTTTACAGGACAATCGTCTGATGCAATGTGAGCACCGAAATTCTCAAAAGCATTTCCTTCTTGTAAAGAAAGAACAGATATCACCGCTTCCAGCGCTCCTGCGCCTCCCAGGGTGTGTCCGGTTAAACCTTTGCAAGACATAACAGGAGTGTTTCCAAAAACCCTCGACAGTGCACAAGCCTCAGCCGCGTCGTTTAGTCTTGTACCCGTTCCGTGAGCATTAACATAGCCGACATCCAAAGGAGTTATTTGTGCGCAAGACAAAGCTTTTTCCATTGCAGAGGCTGCTCCTCTGCCGTCTTCAGGAGGAGCAGTCATATGGTGTGCATCGCTGCTCATCCCAAATCCTGTTAATACAGCCAAGGGAATTCTTCCTTCTAACAAAACAGAATCGAGTGCTTCAAGCATTAAAAAGCCGGCACCGTCTCCCAATGTCAGCCCCGGTCGGTCGGGCCCAAACGGCGTACAGGCTTTAGGTCCTGTCAGTTCCAGAATATGAAAACTTGATAGGGTTGTGTAGCAAAGAGCGTCTCCTCCGCCGGCCAACACGCGATTGCATTTGCCGGAATTTATCCATGAGGCACCCAAGGCAATTGCGTTTGCCGATGAGGTACAAGCGGTTGATACCGTTCTTACAGAACCAAAGATGTTAAGACTCCTTGCAAGCAATCTTGAAGGAGAGGCCATACAACCCTGTTTTCTATAGCTAAAATCACCGACAGGTTTGTTTTCCAAAAGCCCGAAGACAGCTCGCTCGTTTCCCGATTGTCCTCCGGTACTGGTGCCCAGGCACAAGGCATCGGGTGATTTGCAGCCGTTAGTTTGCGCATGGCTGATGCATTCTTTAGCCGCACTAAGGCACAACCTACCGGTAGGGCTGTCCAACTCCGGATATTCATGTTCAGAAAAACATATGCCGGGAGCCTCCCCTGTTAAGATTTCAAAGCTGACACTATGTCTTGTACTCGGTCTGAAACAACAAACCGGATCCTGTAATTTGGATAAAAGAGCCGATACTCCTTGTCCTGCAGCGCTCACTGCTCCTATCCCTGTAATAGCTACTTTCAAGTATTTACTCCCTGTCTGCGTTAATTGCGTGCATTAAAGCTCACTTTATTTCCGGCAGTATAATATAGGCACATTCTGCAAAGCGCTATATTATTGAAGACACAACAAAATACCACAGATTAAGTTGCGGACTTCAGATTCGAACGATAGATCTCTTAAACAGCGTAGTACGGAGATAAGAATGTATAATTTGTTTAAAAACAATCAAGTTGCAGGGAGTCTTTTTTCAAGTATTCTAATGATATCCGCATATGCTTCCTGCGGAACCCAAATAGATAAAATGATAAGTGATACAGACAATGATCCAAACAAAACACGGCGGGAACTTATGGTTTCTAAGCAACTTGAGGGAAGAGATATAAAAAATCCTTCGGTTTTAGAAGCTATGAAAATAGTACCAAGACACAAATTTGTTCCCGAAGCTTTTCGGTCGGAAGCATATGATGATTGGCCTTTGCCTGTAGGAGAAGGCCAAACAATTAGCCAGCCATATATCGTTGCCTATATGACTCAAGCACTGGACGCAAAAAAAAGCGAAAAAATCTTGGAGATAGGCACCGGCTCAGGATATCAGGCGGCTGTTTTGGCGCAAATCGGTGCGGAAGTCTACAGTATTGAAATAATTGAACCTTTGGGCAATAATGCAAAAAAAACACTATTTGAATTGGGATATAATGTGAATGTTATTATCGGAGACGGTTTTGACGGTCTTCCCGAACATGCACCTTTTGACGGCATTCTGGTAACCGCAGCTCCTGAAAACATTCCTAAACCGCTAATAAAACAACTAAAAGAAGGCGGACGGCTTGTAATACCTGTAGGCAAATTAGAGCAAACTTTAAAAGTATACAAAAAAATCAAAGACGAACTCATGCTGATTGACACTCTTCCCGTAAGATTTGTTCCGATGACCGGCAAAGCTGCCGAAAATCCTTAAGAGCCGACTTTCAACAAACATACAAACATTGTTTTTGGGGGTTATGCATAAAAAGCTCTCTACCTTTTGAAAGCAAGCTGTTCTGTATCGGTTATACAGCCAATGGGTAAAGAAATTGAGTGTTGATAAATAAATCAACACAAAAGGTTTGATACTATTTAAGATGACCGATGTATTATTGACCGAATACGATACAGGTATAAATTTTGATAATAGTTATGCTCGTTTACCTAAAGTATTCTACACTAAAACATATCCGGTTTCTGTTACAAAACCTCAAATTGCAGTCTTTAATGAAAATTTAGCTGAAGCGCTGGGATTGAAACTGTTAGACCTTGACGAATCCGAACGAGCGGCTTTGTTGGTCGGAAACCGCTTCTTCAAAGGTTCTGAACCTCTAGCTCAGGCTTATGCAGGACATCAGTTCGGTTACTTTACTATGCTTGGAGACGGACGAGCACATCTTTTGGGTGAACATCTAACACCTGACAAAAAGAGATTGGACATTCAACTCAAAGGGTCGGGAAGAACCCCCTATTCGAGACGAGGTGACGGTCGCGCAGCAATCGGCCCCATGTTACGTGAATATATAATAAGTGAAGCAATGCATTTTATGGGCATTCCGTCTACCAGGAGTCTTGCTGTTATCTATACAGGTGAGAGCGTAATTCGCGAAAACAGTCCTCTTCTCGGTGCGGTTCTTGTTCGGGTTGCTGACTCGCATATCCGAGTGGGTACATTTGAATACGCCGCTGCCCTGAAGGATAAGGAACTTCTCAAAATACTTCTGGATTATACAGTTGAGCGCCATTACCCGCATATAGCACATGAAAATGACAAAGCTTTAGCCTTCTTGACAGAAGTCATCAAGAAACAGACAGACCTCATAGTACACTGGATGCGAGTAGGATTTATTCATGGAGTTATGAATACCGACAATATTGCAATTTCAGGAGAAACTATTGACTACGGTCCATGTGCCTTTATGGATTCTTACAATTCCGATACTGTTTTCAGTTCGATAGATCATTTAGGACGCTATGCCTTTGGAAACCAACCGTTAATCCTGCAATGGAACCTGGCAAGACTGGCAGAAACCCTCCTGCCGCTTTTGGATAACAAGTCTGAAAATGCCCTGTTAAAAGCAGAGGAAGCTTTGCAAACATTTAATTATGTTTACAAAGAAAAACGAACTGACATGATGCGTCACAAATTGGGATTGTCAGGCGAGCAAAATGAAGATGAAACTCTGATAGCCGATTTATTAGATTGGATGCAACAGACAGCAGCAGATTACACAAACACATTTCGTGATTTATGTTCTGTCGAAATGCCTTCGAATAACCAATATCAAGACGGCGTATTTAGAGCTTGGCATAAACGTTGGAGACAAAGGCTCGAAAAGAACTCTAAGCCGTTGATCGTGTCGCAAAAGATTATGCGCGAAACCAATCCCGCAATAATTCCTAGAAACCACAAAGTACAACAGGTCTTAGAAGCAGCTGAAGGAGGAGATCTGAAACCCTTAGAAGAACTTTTGTCTGCTCTAAAAAACCCATACCATGATCAAAAAGCACTAAAACTGTACCAAACTCCGCCTATGCCTTCTGAACGTATCCGCCAAACATTTTGCGGAACTTGATTGGATCCCCTGACTAACCTATAGCTGCATCAGATTATTTTTGAATAACCGTGCTTTGGATATACGACGGTAAGTAGCTGTCAAGCTTGCCCATATACCAGGCCGCTCCCAAAGCGATGATTACGGCTGTTATAAAATATAATTTCCAGGGCCTTTTCTTTTGTTCGAACATATCGTTTCTGTCCAGTTTTGAACCCTTAGGAATTTTGGCTGTCAAGGTTAACGATGCACCTAGAGGAATGTTCAGCAAGGCCCTTGAGTTAATTGCCCAACCGTTGGCGTCAAGGATCGGCCCGAGATTTCTTTGCCTTAGTTTCATCCAGGCTATCAGCATGGACGGGCCGGAAATAATCAGCAATATTCCCAGTATTCCTAACGGCATATAGAAACCGAGACCGAAAAAAGCTTGAAGCAGGGCTCCGAAAGCTGCTGTTATACCTCCAACCGCAACGCCGATTGCAGCGACAATTCCTATATCCAGTTTTTTGGGAGGAGCTGATGCAGGTTTTCCTGTTTCCGCTACTGCTGCTGTGGACTCGGCGCCCTTCGTAAGCATATCTCCGGATTTGGCTTCGCTTGCACTTGCTCGCTTTGCTACCTGCTCCTCTATGAACCTCAAAAGCTTTTTATAGGGAGACCAAGCTGCCTGGCGTACGCTTATCGGATTTTCAATAACTTTTACAATCGTTGCGTCCCAGTCCTTCCCTTCATTGTCAACAAATACACCGTTTCTTCCCACTGTTAAGCCGTCCGACTCGCCGGCAGTAAAAGCAGCCGCAATGTTCATTTTTTCGCCTGTCGACAACCTGGAACATTCACAATATGCCAAATTTAGGTGAGAAAAATGCGCTGTGGCTGAGTGTTTGGCAATGTCTTCGATTCGAATGCAGAGTTTGCATTGTCGCCTGTCCAAAAACAAATCTCCTGCCTGAAATATTGCGGATTGTTTTTGCTGATAGAAGTCTCTAAACGAAACAAAGTTGTTTATTAATCTACAAAGGTTTTTGCAATAAAGCACCAGCTTTTCGACCGAAGCTATTGTGCGTGCCGACTCTTCCTGTGCCTGTTCCTTTTCTAACAGACCGTCAAGCGTTTTTCTCGCTCCATCTTTCGACAAGATCTCAATGCGTTCAATGCCCAACTTTTCAATTGAAACCCCTGCTTTTTCAGCCTGCCAACTTTCGTACGGCGTCAATTGTCTCTTTATTGCTTCCCATTCCGATTGGTTTAAAAACTCTTTTTTTCCGATGAGCGGCTGTACGACAAAGGCAACAAAATCAGACATTGCGGTTTCCCATGCGGGATTAATTCCCTTTACAAGAGGCAAGGGTCGATCAGCTGCAACTTGAGCCAATGGAAGAACTTTAATCTCATCGTCGGTTATGACCAAATCTTTTGCAGCAACAGCAATATAAGCATTTTCATCTCGATTGAGCGCAACTGCTGCTCTTTGATCGTATGCCGCCAATCTACATCTGGCAAAATAGTCATCGATTTTTGAACGAACAGTTAAAAACTTTTCAAAGGCATCTTTTGTTTTTTCAATAATAGAGACAATCGAAGGATCGCTTTTTCCTTTATTAAGCCATGTTAGATAGTCAGAAATATTCTTAAAAAACTCAGTTATTTTATCATCATTCACTCCCGGAGCACTGCTACGATCATCTACGGCTCCCACGCATTCAATTATTTCGCGAATAAGCTGCTTATCAGCATCGTTATCTGCTGAATTCTCGGTAATTACTCCGTCGCCGTTAAAAGGCTGCTTATTAAAAGCTTCTGTAGCAGACAACATGTCTTCTGCGGTTATTGCTGATTCGGAGTCTTTTCCTAAGCTCTGTAAGATCTTTTTTGCCGCATTAGAAATACTTTTACCTTCGTCAATTTCGTCATTGATGTTGTCGAGAGCAAGCGATTCGGGAGCATCAAGTATTATCTGAGGAGTTTTCAGAAGATTTGCGGTCCACTTAACTGCTGCGATAAGCTCCGGTGCACGGATACGTCCGTCATTATTGGAGTCGATTAGCAATAAAGTCTTTGAATCAAGATCAACTCCTTTTACAGGGCAAGCCAAAGCAAGCCACAACTTGTAGTCCAGGATATCCAGATTTGCAAGATCGGCTCCGGAACTGAACTTTACTTGGTTTACACCTCCAGCACTAAAAAAAGAAAAAAGATGTTTAGAATCTGATGCCATAACGGCTCCTTTCTTGTGACAGTTGCTTTCTATATTGGATAAAAATGAACAGAAAAACGAACATAAGGTGCGACAGGCCATGTTTCAGAAGTACAAGAATTGGTCTCATCACATGTATTTACTCGTTTAATTTTTTCATCAATAATCGGTTGATAAAGAATACCTGCTTCGACTCCCCACGATACAAAGCCGTTTGGATTCAGCATTTCCAAACCGTATCCGAACAGCGCATAACCTCCGCGTCCGATATCATATCCTCCTCTAACAACTGCATAATGCTGCCTATGGGGATATAGAAGCAAGGCGCCGGCCCCTGAAAACAGTTTGTTTTTTTCTTCTGCATCAATTCTATCCACCGGACCTGCTGTAACAGTATACAACTGCCTAGGAGTCCAACCGCCTCCGGCTTCTATGCCCACCCATGGAAGATATCTTATTCCTGTAGGAATACGTCCGCGAAGGTTTAGTGCTATTACACCGTATCCCCCCATTACACCGATTCCGATACCAAAATGCCTTGTTTCTTCTGTCGGTTTTGAGGGTTCAACTTTCTGCTTATCAAGTTTGTTATGATCATATGGTGCAGACTGCAACTTTGTATCTCGCATAAGATCTCGCTGAAAGGCGCTGACTGCTGCTGCCGCCGCTTTTCTTACAGAAGGTTCAACATCGTTTGCAGCGATGTCAGATAGCAAATCAACTTGCCATACCGCATTAATATCGTGAAGAGCTATACAGGCTGCTTCCCTTACTCCGGCAAATGAGTCTTCTTTGGCCATCTTGGCAATTTGCCCCTCAGCAGATTTAATATTATTTCGTCCGACCTCCTGCAAGGCCACGATACGAACAAGAGGATCCTCGTCAGTAAGCCCGACAGGTATAGAATTGTCAGCATAAGCAGACGACAAATTAGTCACAACAAATAACATGCTTAATACTGTGAATGATGTAACTCTATAATAGAAACGGTTTTTCATAATAAGTCCTCCCTACCGTACCGGGTTCAATACTGGATAGGTGATGTTGCGAAACACAATAGACCATGTCAACAATTGATAGCTATTTTAATAAATCTTTTTAGTCCTTTATTGATCATCTTATATTACTCAATTTACGTCAATTAGCAGCAAAGTCCCGAAAAATATTGAATGATTCTTATATTTTTTGATTCAGAACTATTAATTTTGTCCAAGTAATAAAAAATTCTCAGGTCTCAGATGATATTCTTGAAAATACACATATAAGCAAATTTTGAAGAAAGCACTGTGATTTTGGAAATTTCCCCCTATGATCACCTAACCCCCAATTCGGATCATGCTGAATTGATTAAGAATACCGCTAAAAGAGAGGCAAAAACATGCCATTGATTGCAGTCTAAGATGTCGTTTTTAGATTCAGCAACAGGGGTGTGTTGGGGGTGACTAGGCTTACGTTAAGATTGTTGCTTTCCAAAATATTTTTGGTTTCCAAAATTTCAAACATTGCATCTGCAATGGGTTTTTCTCTCGCAATTTGAGCCAGAGCCTGACCTACAATGCGCGGACGGGTTGCTGTGGCTTTTGCAAATTCAACGGCAGCCTTTCTTTCAGCAGTAGACCGAATAATGCTAACGCGATTGGCTCCGTCTTGCTGGATAGCTCCGGTTACCTGTCGCAAACGATTTACCACTTTTTGCTCAATTTGTAAGATCATGCCGCGATCGCGAAAGTGAACCTTCCGAACGTAGATGCTTCCTACCTGATAGCCCCATTCTTTCGACTTGTCAGACACTTCAACTCGCACCGTTCGGCTCATGGCATGCCTATTTTCCAGCATGTCTTCTAGTTTTAAATTGCTTAAACATCGAACTGTGGCATTGGAAATATTGGCTCTGAGCGATCCGGCCGGATCAGTATTTTTATATAGATAAGCCAGCGGATCACTGACCGCCATTTCACTCCAAATACCGATACCCATTGGTGCACCTTCCTCAGAGTTGACGGGCTGGCTTCGCAGATAAATCTGATCGAGACGCATATCAACAATGTACTTCTTTCCGAACAGCGGTACCAAAATTGCCAGCGGCCCTAAAGAAAACCATGGACAGTATATTCCCGGCTCATTCAACACAAGTCTTACCTTGCCGAAAAGCTCAAACACAACACAACGTCGCTCTTCCACTATGACATAAAGCCCCAATAAACGCAGAATACCCATAAAAATCGGAAACGCTATGAACATTCCAATAAAGACGGCACCCATGACAATGAACGGTAAAACCAACTGAAACTCGTCTACCGGCGGAGCAGTAATCGGTAATTCATTCATGATCGACCTCCAGTTGCATCCTCTAAAACTAATTGGCCTATCTTTCGATGAAGAGGTATTTTTGCATTTCGTACATATGCTTCAAGAGCGCTCGGTCCTCCTGTTCCCAAAAGTTCACGAAGCTGCTCGGCAAGAGCTAAAAGCGGCTCCACTTCGGCCTGGGCGTTTAGAGTTTCGATTTCTACTGCGCGCTTTGACAACACTATACGCTGATCCGCAGTAGATTGAGCCAAGCTGATTTCACTGGATACATGATTGTGAGCAGTATTGATTGCTGCAAGAGCAGAATCAACCTCTTGAGGAGGGTCAATACCGGTAATCAGAGCGGCATCCAAAGAAATGCCGTATCTCGCAGCTGCAGAGCGGCATTCGTCATCCATTTTCTCGTTGAGATCACGCAGGTTTTTTCGCAGATCGTTGATTGATATACCTTGCACAACACTGCTGACCTCTGATTCGCTTGTATCATTTTTATCTGCCGGAGAATGAGGCATTTCAAAGTTAGCAATTCGATCCCTTAAAATCGAAACAAAGTAACCAAGCACATGAGCAACCGGCCTTTTTATACCGAAGAGATAGGCATACAAATTGCGCTCAGATACGGAAAAGCGAATTTGACCGGTAAGCCCGGTATTGAGCTGATCCTTTGTCACTGCCTCCAAAACCGTTCCGCCCTGATTGGCGTGTGAATCCTCCGGATCATATGCAATTGAAGCGGTTACAGTTGCTATGCTAGTTTTATGCACTTTTTGCCAAGGCCATTTCCAATAGAATCCCGGAGTAACAACTCGAACCTGCGGGTAACAGTAGCGTTCCTTTTCTCCTTGAGAAAGTGAATCCGAAATCGGATCGCTTGAGGTATCAGCATCTCCTATGCGTTGTGCTCGTCCAAACGAGGTAATCACCGCTCGTTCATTTGGACCGATGGTATAAAAGCCGGCCAAAACATAACGCAAAGTAAACCAAGCAAACAGACCGATGACAGCACCGGATATAATAGTCATATTCTCCCCTTTCTAAATGGATTATCAAAAACCGTTTTTGAACTTTCGAAATCAGACCACATCCTCAAGAAACACGCAAGCTTTGATACGCAAGCTTTGATACGAAAGTATTATATTCTCAAAAATTTTAAAAAGCGCAGCAAGAGAAGCGGTCTCAACCTTTAAAAGATAGCCGCGCCCACGAGGGGACGCAGTCAGGATGAACGACTACGTCGTTAAGCCCGGAGGGCTTGGGACTGTCTTGGCTTTGGCAGTCTTCCTGTTCCAATAAGCCGCGCCCACGAGGGGACGCGGTCAGGATGAACGACTACGTCGTTAAGCCCGGAGGGCTTGGGACTGTCTGTTCTGTTTGGGGTCTCTGTTGAGAATTATCTAACTATTTCTAACCAAAGACCGAAATTAAAAAATCATCACTTGTAATATCTATTTGTGCTATTTTTCCCTCGACGAGTTCTCCTGTAATTATTTTTTCTGAAAGAGGTTCCAATATATGTGACTGAATTACTCTTCGCAAGGGTCTTGCTCCGAAGGCCGGATCATATCCCAGTTCAGCCAATCGATCTTTTGCATTGTCCGTTATTTCTAAAACAATATTACGATTTTTGAGCAAAGCAATTGTTTTCTTTAGTTGAATATCAACAATATTTCTTATGGACTCTTTTGAGAGCCTTTTAAATATCAAAGTTGCATCAATACGATTTAGTAGTTCCGGATGAAATACATTTTTAAGAGCATCACTAACCATACGCTCGACTTCAGCAGGATTATCTTCTTCGAGTATGTATGAAGAACCGATATTGCTGGTCATAATAACAATGGTGTTGGCAAAATTTACCGTTCGTCCTTGACTGTCGGTAAGACGTCCGTCTTCTAAAACCTGCAAAAGAATGTTAAATACATCCGGGTGTGCTTTTTCCACCTCATCCAGCAACACAACGCAATAGGGACGCCTCCTTACAGCTTCGGTTAGTCTTCCGCCTTCGTCATAGCCAATATATCCGGGAGGAGCGCCCACCAATCTGCTGACCGAATGTTTTTCCATATATTCGCTCATATCTATTCGGACCATATTGGCTTCGTCATCAAACAAGAACTCAGCTAATGCTCTTGCCAATTCGGTTTTCCCTACTCCCGTCGGGCCTAAAAACAAGAACGAACCTATCGGTCTGCCTGATTCTCTGAGACCTGCACGGGAAAGCCTTACCGATTTTGCAACTGCTGATACCGCTTGATCTTGCCCAACCAGTCGCTCTTTTATGCGTTCTTCCATCTTGAGCAAACGCTCGCTTTCCGCCTCTATCATTTTGCTTACAGGTATTCCGGTCCATCGACTGACCACATCGGCTATGTCTTCGTCTGTTACCTCTTCTCGCAAAAACGCTCCCTCTTTTTGAGACGCTTGCAATTCTCTTTGAGTGCGGTCCAGTTCTTTTTCAAGTTCAGGTATCAGGCCGTAGGATATTTCGGCGGCTCTCTGAAGTTCGCCTCTTCTAGTGGCCTGCTCAGCCTCGCTTCGAAGCTCATCAATTTCACTTTTTGATTTTTTTGCTCTTTGCACCAAATCGCGCTGCTTCTGCCAAACCGCTCGCATAATGTTAACTTTATCTTTGAGCTCAGCAATTTCGTTTGTCAGATCTCCGAGTCTTGCCTTGGCCTCTTTGGTTCCCTCCATTTTCATGGCTTGGTGTTCGATTTGGAGCCTTGTCAGAGTGCGCTCAAGCGTATCTATTTCGCTCGGCACGCTTTCTATTTCCATTTTTAGCCGGCTCGCAGCTTCGTCAACCAGATCGATAGCTTTGTCAGGCAAGAATCGGTCAGCAACATAGCGATGGGACAAAGATGCCGCAGCGGTAAGGGCAGCGTCCTGAATTCTAATTCCATGATGAACTTCGTATTTTTCTTTTATTCCGCGCAAAATGGCCACTGTATCCTCTACAGTGGGTTCGCCCACGTACACCTGCTGAAACCTTCTCTCCAGAGCCTTATCTTTTTCGACGTGTTTTCGATACTCGTCCAAGGTTGTGGCACCGATGCATCTAAGCTCCCCCCGCGCCAATGCGGGTTTTAGCATGTTGGCTGCATCCTGAGCGCCTTCTGCTGCTCCCGCTCCTACTATAGTATGAAGCTCATCTATAAAAAGAATTATTTCGCCGTTACGAGAGGTAACTTCTTTTAGAACTGCTTTTAGACGCTCCTCGAATTCTCCTCGATATTTGGCTCCGGCAACCAAAGCCCCCATGTCAAGAGCCAAAACCCTTTTTTCTTTAAGACTGTCCGGAACATCACCGTCTGTAATTCTAATGGCTATACCTTCAACAATAGCGGTCTTTCCCACGCCCGGTTCGCCAATTAAAACGGGATTATTTTTTGTACGCCTGGCCAAAACCTGCATTGCGCGCCTAATCTCGTCGTCACGCCCGATTACAGGGTCAAGTTTGCCCTTACGAGCGTAGGCAGTCAAATCTTGACAGTATTGTTCAAGGGCTTGATATTTTCCCTCCGGATCTTGGTCGGTAATTCGCTGTGAGCCTCTTATCTCCAGAAGTGCACCGCGTAGAGTGTCGGCAGTAACGCCCAACCTTTTTAATATTTTCGAAGCAGAACCGCCCTTGCCTTCTGCCATAGCCAAAAGAAAGTGCTCAACTGATACATAATCATCTTTGAACACTTCTGCATGAACGGATGCTTCTTCGATTAGAGAAGCAATTTGTCTGCCTGCGTAAGTATCAGCACCTTTGACTTTTGGAAGCCGCGACAATTCGTTGGATATCTCTGAATTTAAAGTGTCTGCAAAAACCCCAGCGCGTTCCAATAAAGGTTTAGCAATGCCGCCTTCTTGGTTCAATATAGCAGCCAAAACATGCAAACCGGTAACTTCCGGATGTCCGCTTTTTCTTGCCAGACTGTCAGCGTCTCTTAAAGCCTCTTGTGATTTAATAGTCAACTTGTCGAGTCTCATGCCGTCCTCCCGGTGCACCTGCATAGAGTCTGCACTGCACAGCATGAATGTAGGTGCCTGAACGTAAGGGTCAAGAGGTATTATTGAATTTACGTAGGGTTAAGTGAGTATATTCTGAACCGAAACGAACTATTCAGTTTTTTGAAAGAGATTATTCGAAATCAAAATTAATATTGTAATTGCCTTCGACAGGTAGACCGGGAGGTTCAGGTAGGGATATGCTCGATGCGGCTTTTGACACACAAACATTCATTGGGTTATCGCCGATATTGGATTGCTCAACTGACGAAGAGGTAACATCACCGGAAACTTCGTCAATTTTTAGCTTTAGGGTTACTGTTCCGCGCGTATCCCTATTTCTTTCCAATGCCGATTGGTAACACGCCTGAAATTCCCCTTTTTTTGCTTCCAAGGCGGAAAGGATTTGGGATTCTGTGTTGGGATTTAAAGATGCACAAGCACCCAGCATCAAAGTTGATATGATAATGAGGCTTAACTTTACGGTTAGAATATTCTTCATCGACTTGCCTCCTATTCTTCTGACGCTGCGGTTGTTGCGCCTGTTTTTAATGCTTCCAACTCTTCAGCGGAGAGCCTTGCGATAATGTTAAATTCAACTCGACGATTCTTTTCTCGACCGGTTTCTGTCTCATTGTCGGCAATAGGGCGTTCGATTCCGTACCCGATTGCCTCCATACGATCTGCAGAAACACCAAGATTGATAAGAAAATTCATGACTGATTTGGCCCGACGATCTGAAAGATCTTTGTTATAGGCAGCAGTTCCCTCTGATGAAGCGTGTCCCTCAATGCGAATTTTCTTAACTTCAGGATGCTGTTTCATTACAGTTGCCACATCATTCAGCAAATCATTTGAAGCCGGAAGAATGTCAGCTTTGTTGTACGCAAACTGAACTTTTTCTGAAATTTCAATTCGCTCCTCCACAATTTTAGCTTTTTGCGGTTCCACCGGTGCCGGAAGCTCCGGCTGTTTTGCTCTCACTTCCAGCGGGTCTTTTCCCTGTAAAATAGCGGTTTTGCCGTCTACACCCAAAGTTGCGCCTCCTGTAACGGTTACGCATCCCATGAGTCCTAAAGCGAAAACTGATGCACATGTTATAAGCATCCGTAACTGTAGGTTCATGCCTTTCTCCTCTCGTTTCATTTGGTATAACTACCTGACCAATACGATACGGTGAAGATATGAGGATTACACTGAAGCTGTCAAGCGCTGTCAACTTATTTGAACAGATGCCAGGTAATGCATTGCAAAACTACACAATGGCTGCAATTGTCCTAAAATTCTCTTTCATTCTTGCTTTCATCAGTTTCGTGAACTAGCATTAACAAACTATGGTTTTTTCTCAGGCGGAGTTGTTTATGACTATAAAATCTAATTTTTCGATTATCTTTGCTTTTGCTGTAACGGCGATATTTGTAACACCGATCAGTGCCGCAGCTGATTCTGCCGATGCTAACAAGAGTGCAACTTTAGAGCAAGAGACCTCACAAAAGTCCGATTTGGAGTCCTTAAATAGGCCAAATTATCGATTTTTCAATGTTAGGTTAACAGGCGGACCAAGCTTTGCCCTTCGAGACGATTTGGACAGCAAGGAGCTGGGTGAATACGGAGGACAGGGTGTAATCGGTGTTGATTGGGTTTTAGCCGGTCCGTTGGCTTTATCCGCCCTGATAGGGTACACATCGTTTTCAAAAGGTGAAGCAGGTGCGCTTCAAGATCTCTTCGCTACTTTCGGCTTCATGCTGAGGTTGTTTCCAAACAAAAAAGGTGCATTGGGAGAAAAAGGCGGAAATCCGTTCGGTCAATTTTTCTTGGATGCTCATTTCGGCTATCATAATTATGAGCATCAAGATAAGGCCGGTTACAATATCGGAATAGGTTATGAATTTTCTTTAGCCAAAGACTTTAACTTGGGACCGTATTTTAGATTTGCTCACGTACCGGTGGGTGACGGCTTTTCCTACATGTCGGCATCATTTGGAATTCAGGTTTCAGTGGGAGGCAAATTTGAACCTGATGACGCCGACAGTGACGGCATTGAAGACGCTCACGACCTATGTCCGCTGGATCCGGAAGATATAGACGGATACGAAGACAGTGACGGTTGTCCTGAATTAGATAATGACAGCGACGGCGTTTTGGACATTGATGACAAATGTCCTAACGAATATGGGGTGCCGTATCGTAAGGGATGTCCGGAAACGGATAATGATCACGACGGTATTTTGAACGAGGACGACAAATGTCCTGATGATTCAGAAGACAAAGACAAGTTTGAAGATGAGGACGGCTGCCCTGAACCGGATAATGATCGAGACGGAATTTTGGATACCGAAGATAAGTGCCCAAACGAAGCAGAGGATTTTGACGGGTTTGAAGATGAAGACGGCTGCCCCGATTTGGACAATGATAAAGACGGAATTTTGGATTCGAATGACCGGTGTCCTCTAATTCCCGAAACTGTAAACGGATTCGAAGATGAAGACGGTTGTCCTGATTACGTTCGATTGCTGGACGACCGCATTGAATTGTTGCAGCCCGTTTACTTGGCCAAAAACAATAAAACTGTTCTCGACAGCTCCAAACCCATGCTGGAAGAAGCGGCAGCTCTTTTAAAATTGAAATCCGGTCAGTCTATTAAAATAGAAGCCCATACCGACAATAAGCTTTCCAAGGCTGACAGCTTAAAGATTTCTGCAAGCAGAGCCGATGCTGTAAAAGAATTTCTGGTTTCACTAGGAATCGATCAGAGCCGTTTGTATACTCAGGGAATGGGACGCGAAAACCCAATAGAAGACAACAAGACAAAAGAAGGTCAAGCAAAGAACAATCGTATCGAATTATTGTTTGTCCAATCATTACCGTCTTCTGAAGTAAACTAACAACATACAAAACTTTTGCTTCTTATTCTTTATATTTTCATCCCATACATAATAGATCCTTCTATGGGAGGAAGCCCCAACAACAAGAGTGCAAGATTAGCAGCATCTCCGTTTCTGACAGGCTGTTTCGGATGTGTATAGGGCGGATTTGTCGGTCCCGGTTTATGTCTTATTCCTTGTACTTCTTGATACAGGTCTGTGTTTTTTTTAAGATTTGGACCTAAAACATAAAAGGGAATTGCAAAATTATTTATATCAGAAGTATTTCCGTGTCCTTTTCCTGTGCCTCCGTGATCGGCTGTAATAATAATAGCAGTTTTGTTTTTCATACGAGGCGCATTGTTTATTGAGTCCAACATTTTTCCTAACAAACCGTCTATTTTTTCGACCTCTTTATTCCATATTTCTGAGCCCCATCCGTATGCGTGTCCGGCCGAGTCCAATTCGGTAATATGAAACAACGTTAAATTGCAGGGTGAAGATGATTTGATCTGAGCAGAAAAACTGTCTGTAAGAATTTCAGTGTTATTTGCAATTTCAAAAATATCTATCTTTGCTTTTCCGTTATCCTTGCCTATTGTGTCCGGTCTGCCGTGATTATTGTCGTAACTTCTATCAAATATCACAAACTTGCTTTTGCCGGAGAATAAACAGGTTTTAAGCCCGTTGTCATGAGCTTGATCAAAAACACTGGGAATATATTCCAATGCCGGATTACCCATATTATGTAATGTGCCTTTTTGAGGAGGTTCACGGTTAAAATGATAACCGTGATGCATTTTGTAGTTTCCTTTTAGCGGAGGGGAAGACGGCAATCCGGTTAAAATGCAGGTATGATTGGCCATAGTTGTAGTATTGGTAACATCAGATCTCGCATCGTGTGTCCACAAACTTGTCTTTTGCAACTTTGCAAAAGTCGGCAACTTTCGGTTGTCGATCAGAGGTTGCAATTGCAAGGAGCCCAGGCCGTCTACACTTATGATTACCGCGTATTCAATACTGCGGTGCATTGCATTAATGTTACTTGAATCGGTACCGGAAGCAGGTGACAGAAATACCGCTCCTAAGGTTTTTGCAGATGAATCACTGTGGGTTCTATTTTGACAGGCTCCTAGACAGACAACAATAAAGATAAGAAAGATTGCCTTTGGATATTGGATAATTCTTAACATCGTGTAAACCATAGACTGTCAGCGAGAGACGGGCAACAGCTTTTTGAAGGAACTATTTATGCAATTTAATTATACTTTTGGCAGACTTTCATCTTGTTTTCTTCTATTTATTGCTTGGATAATAATCTTTTTAATTCCAACTTTCTCCAAAGCTGAGATTGAGACGCCCAATGAATTTGTGATGATGTCCACAAAAAATTCATGTGCGGTTTATCGAAGCTCAAATGTAAACACTGCTGTGTTTGCCAGAATAAGCCGAGGCGCAACGGTAAAAGTCAAACTCAAAAAGAAGATGTCTGATTGTCAGGCAGGCTGGTATGAAAGGGAGGAGGGCGGATATATTTGCGGCAAGAACCTTGTACCGACAAATGCTAATTTAGAAACTCCCGGCGAAGGAGATGAACCGACTATCAGAGACGGTTATACCACTGTAAAAGTAACAGCAAAAAAAACATCGGCTTTTACAAAACAAAAATATTTAACCCGCGGCTATTCGGATGCAGTTCTTCTTAGGGGTTCGGTTCTTACAATAAAGGGAAAAACCGAGAGTCGAGGAAAAATATACTACGAAACCAGGCAGGGATGGTTTGTGCTTTCCTCTGATTGCGAGATGCTGCCGGAGGATCCTGGGTCGTTGGCTGTCGATATACCGGAAAATAATGATATACCGGCATATATTGTTTACGGAAAGAATTCTCGTAAAGCCCTGGTTCGCCAAGCTCCAATGCCCAAAAATTTGGAAGAAAAAGAAAAATGGATAGGAGTTGATTTGGAACAGCAGCTCCTAACTGCCTATGAGGGACATCGTCCGGTACGTTTAATGCCGTGCTCAACCGGCATACGAGGAAACACCGATAAAGGACAATTTACGATTACTCGCAAGCTCAAACAACAAACACTGCGTCTGAAAATGTGTCGTATTAGAGTAGAAGATGTACAATGGGTTATGTATTATGACGAGCCAAACGCTATTGCAATTCACAGTGCCTATTGGCATCACGAATTCGGTACTCCGGTAAGTCAGGGGTGCGTAAATTTGCCGCCTGACGATGCCAAATGGCTTTTTAATTGGGCCTCTCCCAAATCGGCTACTACCGACAGCATAACCTTGCCGCTTCCGCGCGGTACAGGAACAAAGGTAATCGTATTTTAATGAGAGGTTACTTTTTGATAAGAGAAGTGCCGGTCATTTCTGCCGGTTGTTCAATTCCCATCATATCCAAAATGGTAGGTGCAGCGTCTTGTAAAGAGCCGCCTTTTCGTAGAGTTACGTTTTTATAACGATCATCAATAAGTATTACAGGTACAACATTATTGGTATGAGCTGTGTGCGGGGCAGACGTGTCATTATCCCACATTTTTTCGAGATTTCCGTGGTCAGCGGTTATCAGCATTGCGCCCCCTGCTTTTTTGACTGCGGTAAAAATTCTGCCGATTTGAGTATCCACAGTTTCCGCTGCTTTTATTGCCGCATCCATAATACCTGTATGTCCTACCATGTCACCGTTGGCGAAATTCACAAGAATAAAGTCATATTGACTAGATTCTACTGCATCAACTACTTTGTCACATACCTCAGGTGCGCTCATCTGCGGTTTTAGATCATAGGTTGCAACTTCTTTGGGAGAAGGTACAAGTTGTCGACTCTCACCTTCAAACGGAGTTTCACGTCCTCCGTTAAAGAAGAAGGTTACATGTGCATATTTTTCGGTCTCAGCGCATCTTAGTTGAAGTTTGTGTTTTTTGGACAATACTTCGCCGAGAATATTTTCCATTGATGAAGGCGGAAAAGCTATCGGGTAGGGAAAATCTTTGTGATATTCTGTCATTGTTACGTAAGCAGAAAGCTTTCGTGTTACCGGTCTTACAAATTCCTTGAAGCCGTCTTCTGCCAAAGCTCTTGTCATTTCCCTGGCTCTGTCTGAGCGGAAATTAAAAAAGAACACTCCATCATGGTCTTCGATTTGACCCTTGGGAGTGCCGTCGGAATTAATAATGATTCTCGGGGTAATAAATTCGTCGTTTTCGCCTGCTTCGTAAGCTGCAGATACTGCTTCGTCTGCACTTTTGTGCAGTGTTCCTTCGCTCAATACGTGAGCGCGGTAGCCTCTTTCTACACGGTCCCATCTATTGTCTCGGTCCATACTGTAAAAACGTCCGACTACGACAGCAATCTCAGCATTGCCGGCCAGATTCTTTTCTATGTCTTTTAGATATTGAGCAGCAGATCTGGGAGGTGTGTCGCGCCCGTCAGTAATAGCGTGTAAAAAGACTTTAAGCCCCTTCTTATTAAGTGTTTCGGCTAAAGCGTACAAATGTTCCAGTGAACTGTGAACACCTCCCGGGGAACAGAGCCCTATTATATGAGCACGACCGGAAGCTGAAAGAATCTTGTCGGCGGCATCCAAAAAAACAGGATTCTTAGCAAACGAACCGTCAGCTACTGCTTCGTCAATCATTACTAAATCTTGTTTAACTACACGACCTGCGCCGAGATTCAAATGCCCAACCTCCGAATTTCCCATTTGCCCTTCAGGCAATCCTACCGCGAGACCGTGCGCGGCTATTTCTGTATAAGGCCAAACTGACTCAAGTTCGTTCAATACAGGAGTTGATGCATGTGTTAACGCATTATGCTGATCTTTGGGGGCAACACCCCAGCCGTCCATTACAACCATAACCACCGGTTTGGGAATGTGATTTGACATATTGATGTTTCTCCTTTGGGCGGAACAAAAGGTCGCACTATATGCGACCCATTTCAATTTGGGTCGTACAGTATGGTTATTAAGACCAATATTCAACCCGTAAAAAGACGGATTGATGATCACATTGTTTTAAATACGGTGAACATATAAAAACGCAAACAAATAGATGCGTGAACACAAATAATAAATAGAAACAAGAACAAAGAAAAGAGACCCTCCGAAGTACCGTGGTTGCGACTTCACTAACCCCGCAACCATAAAAGGTGGGTTCCATGTTATCGCATTAGGCCTCCGATGCGCAATGATCGGTCCGCACACCGCGACAAGGGACAGATCCCTGGGGATAGGCATTACGGAGTTACAATATGGTGTCAGCTCACGTATACCCCAGAGGGTCAATATGATTATGTCTAACCCTCTTTAGTCGGTCAAGCAACAATGAACACTAGGCTGTTACTATTTGGTTTTCATCTTAAAAGTGGATGTTATTGTTAGGCTACCTCATTCACATGATCTACGCGCCGCACAATATGGTGCGTGTCGATAACATTTTGAAATGCATATCTAATGTACTTGGTCAGCTTCTATCAAAACCCTGCTTTCGAGATCAGAGTTGTAAATCTAAATGTTCGTGCCGTTTTTTTGCCATTTATAAAAATTTACCTAACAATTTGTTTTATGATGCGAGTTTTGACAGCATCGTGAATTGCTTTGTATGAAAGAGTAAATAAAATGTTCAGGTTTTTTCATCTACATAGAATCGTTTTTTTTATCGGTTTGACATTGAGAGTCGGTGATACCTGTATAGCAGATGATCTGGAATATGTTTCTGATGATGAGCTTATTGCCGAAATTTCTCAAAGAGAGGCCGATATAAAAAGAACATCCTTGCGCTTGTCTGAGCTTGGCAATTTGGAGAGAGCTGCTCTTACTGAGCTTTCCGAAGCACGGACAAGCATGGTTGAAATAGATAAACATGCTCAAGTGAGAGTAAATGCATTTTACAGAATGTCCAGAAATGCCGGTACTCTTAAATTTCTTCTCAATGCTGAGTCACCCACAGAAGCAATTCGAAGAATGAATTCTCTTAAAAGGCTTTTGATAGACGGATTGGATGCCAAAAGGCAAGCCGGACTCAGAATATCTGAAGCTGAAAGAACTCTAAGTCGCTTACAAGACGAGAGACAGGCAGCCGGAAATATGTTGACCATGTTGGTTGAAACCTACGAATCAAGGGTAACCGCA
>CAYWLQ010000016.1:46237-48043 GCA_964458775.1 uncultured Myxococcales bacterium
CTTACCTCAATATGAATTTATAAAACTATGTGTTCTTTTATGAGCGATTGGAGAAATAATGGGATTGACAAGCTCAATTGTAGAAGTAACAGAAGACAACCTTTGCCGCTATCCGCAAGTAATTTGCTTTATTAATGAAAAGCATCCTTGTCATAAGCTAAAAATTGACTGGTTGAAAAAACGATTCAAAGAAGGTCTTAGAATAAAACTTCTATTTTTAGCGGACGAAAAAAAACCTGTCGGCTTTATAGAGTATGTGCCCGGAGAAAAATGTTGGCGAGCAATCAGTGCTTCAGGTTACATGGTTATTCATTGTCTTTGGATTAATGGAAAGAAATATCATAACAAGGGTCTCGGAACCCGTCTGATTGAAGAGGTTGAAAGAGACGCAGCCGAAATGAAGGGAGTAGCTGTTGTCACAAGCGACAATTCCTTTATGGCAGAACAAAAGTTGTTCATAAAAAACGGATATCAAATAGCAGAAGAGTCCGGAAAAGATCAGCTATTATACAAATCTTTCGGAAACAATACACCTCCGATTATAAACGATTGGAGGTCAGTTTTGAAAAAATGCAAAGGACTAAAAATATTTTATTCTGCACAATGTCCATGGGTTGCACGATTTATCGAAGAAGTTCAACCTATTCTCAAAGAGGAAAACCTTAAACCGGAAATAATCGAGGCAGACAATCCTAAAGAAGCTCAAAACGCTCCGTCACTATATGCATCTTTCAACCTAATATTTAATGGTAAGCTTCTTGCGGATCGTTATATATCAACAACTCGATTTCGAAATATCATTAAAAACGATATTAAAAATAGAACTGTTTGAAGAAATCCCAGTTTGCCTAAAACACACAAGTATTATTTTTGCCATACAGCCCTTCTGTTTATTGTCCGTGTCCGTAGCCTTTAATCAAGTCCGAATCATAAACAGTTAAAGATGTCCGTATTTTGTTAAGCATATTTCCTTTTTGTTTTTGGTTTGTTAACTCAAATTAGTTCACCGTCTTTTTTGTATTAAATTATCAGAGTAATCTGGCAAGTTACAGTCAATGTTCCTTTTACAAATTCATGTACCGGCACAGAACATCGCACATAGATATACCTGTTCTATGTGGAAAGAAGCTCAAGTACCATGAAGCCCAAATACGGCTATATGCCAACGTGGATCCGATATTATAGGTAATTTGGACTTGCGCTTCTTGTCCAAACACCCTGTCTACCTCCTACCCTGTCTACCTCCTACCCCCAATGCGGATCATTACGATATTATAGGTAATTTGGACTTGCGCTTCTTGTCCAAACACCCCGCGACTCTGTTTCTAATTGAATTTCTTACAGGTTGCCTGACACTTATTTTTAGAACTATTTGATTAGCTGATTTTCAGCAGGAATTGCCGGCTTGCCGGTTGCTAGGTCCAGGTCGGGAATTGCAGCTTCAAAGTCATATAAAGAAACGGCCTTGTTGATGTATTCAATTCCTATTTCTATATATCGAGCTGACAGCTTAACTGCTTCGTCGGCCGAACGGATGGCCGTCTTTTTTAGGTTTTCATCGGAAGCACTTACGGACGGTACCCAAAACCATTTGGGACTACTGTGCAATAAGCCGAAGGCATGAAGCCCCTTGAGCCAACCTGATATTCTGTTTTGAGATGGATGTTTTCCATGAATATGTTCTATTGCATTTTTAAAATTTGTTACCCACGAATCATGCGGCTTTATTGTTAGTACGTTTTTTGTGTACGGTGATGGGATAAAGCGGCCGGTTCCTTTCAAAGGTACCCTCGACTGTGATAGCCA
>CAYWLQ010000017.1:0-47611 GCA_964458775.1 uncultured Myxococcales bacterium
ACCGGTGCAATCGACATGGGGCGTGAATAAACGGTTAAAAGCTCGTCGTATTCGGCATAGGATTCAAACTGAACTCTCATATCAACGATTGGGTGAAAGTATCCCATTGCCTCAATTTCACTATACGAACGGCTGCTGGAACGAATCAGACCGGCTCTCCCTATCTCAAAATATTTGAGATAATTGGCATGATAAACAGGACCTGCTTTATCTGTGTCTGCATAAAGCACTCTAAACAAATCTTTGTGCCATTTGTAGCCGGTGTTTTTTTCAATGACAAAATCATTTGTCAGCAGTTGTTCAATTTCAAAACGTCTTTTCATATTTGTACTAGATTCCTTGAAAACAATTTCAGCACCTATAATATCACTGTTTAATTCGCTTGAAAACAATGCAGCAATTGGTACCTCCAAAGCCGAAAGAGTTTGACAATGCAATATCGACGGCAGCTTCCCGTTTTTCATTCGGAACAAAATCCAAATCATTATTTTCCGGATCCGGCAGATAATTAATAGTCGGTAAAATTACATTTCGTTGCATCGACGTAACTGTCAGAGCCGCTTCAATCGCTGCTGAAGCACCTAGAGAATGACCTAATTGTGATTTATTGGAGGAAATAGGAATATCAGAAAGTCTTTTACCAAAAACCTTTCTTAAACAATCTATTTCAGCTGAATCACCGACCTTTGTAGAAGTACCGTGGCCGTTGATGTATTCAATATCATCAAGGGTAAGATCAGCATCGCGAACAGCACCTACAACACAGTCAGCTATTGTATCGACATTGGGGTTTGTATAGTGCAATGCATCGGCATTCATATGTTGTCCTACAATTTCGGCAAGTATCGGCAATCCCGCTTTCTTAGCAAAATCAAAAGATGCCAAAAGCAATACTCCTGCGCCTTCGGATAATACAAAGCCCCTTCGGTCAATGCTATAAGGACGACTGGCAAGTTTGGGATTGTCAAACGCGCGATCTGTTTCTTTTTGGGTAATAAGAGCTCTCATGTTGCCGAAACCGTAGAGTATTACCGGAAGAAGCGGCAGCTCCACTCCTCCTGCAAACATTACATCCGCATCACCCCTCTGTATAATTTTTGCGGCTTCTGCAATACAGTGATTTCCCGTTGCACAGGCAGTGGCAGGAGACATTACCGGTCCCTTAAACCCAAGAAGCATCGAAGCTTTGCCCGCCGGCATATTGGCGCAAATATTGGGCAAACAAAAAGGGGAAACCTTTAGCGGGCTTCCTTGGTTGAGGGCTTCTAGGTTTTTCTGAAAAGCATCGTTGCCGTTCATGGCAGAACCCACCAAGGCGCCGATTCGATGAGCATTGTTTTCATTTATGGAAAGATTTGTTTTCTTTACCAAATCATAACACAACGCCATTACCAACGGAACAAAGCCGGCATACCAAAGATGAAGCTCTCGATCAGTCAAGAAATCGTATGAGGAAGGATTAAAATCCGGAATTTCCCCTACCGTCTTAACAGAATAAGATCCTGAATCAAATCTTGTCAGAATTCCGATTCCTGATTCACCGGCCGCAGCCCGGGTAAAGGTCTTATCTAAACCGTGTCCCAAAGCAGTGGAGACTTCACAACCGCATACCGCAACTCGATGATTTTCAGGTTTCTTCATTCGTAATAATCCCGTACAAAACTCTACTCAAATTCAGAATTGATTAAGTTCAACTGTTAATATCATTAACTACAATTCCGATGACCCATATAATTGATGAAATAACATTCTACAAGGTAGGCATTAAAAAAATACTTAAACGCAATCATTACCAAATCAATGGTGCCGGAGGGGGGACTCGAACCCCCACAGGCATAAGCCTACTGGATTTTGAATCCAGCGCGTCTACCGATTTCACCACTCCGGCATTGGAGTTGTAAAACAGCACGGCTTTTATCACGGCATTTTGCCAAAGTCTAGGTTTTACCTCTCTATAATATTAGTTTTGGAAATTGCCGAGCCGGAAGTAGAAATCTCACTTATCAGGAGATAGGCACCGGAAGCATATTAAGCAGAGCAATGATTTGAGCAAAAAATATTTAAGCGGAGGCTTTAATTCTAACAAATCGCTACACAACTTCTCATACCATTAGCATTGCGGAATCAAAAATTGTAAACGGTTCTCATCTCAAAATGCCGCCAATTATGCTAATTGATATAGGGTATGAGTTTATCCCATGCCGCAAATGCCGGCCGGCATTGAGTTTTTCGATGGAAAAAGCCGCTCAACTGTATTCTGATCTGTCCAGAGCGAGGCTTCTGAGATAGAAATCAAACGAAAAATTTTCAGGAGAAAAAATGTTTTTATCAATCAAAGGAAACAGCTTTTCAGTAGGAGACCGCATAGTCTTTTTAAAGGGAGTAGGTCTTGGAGGATGGCTTAATCTTGAACATTTTTTACTAGGCATTCCGGGAACGGAAACAGAAATAAAAACAGCATTTAAAGATGTTTGGGGAGCAGAAAAAGCCGCTTTATTTTGGAAAACCTATCGTGAAATATTTATAGGAACAAAAGATATTCAATTGATGTCTAAACTTGGTTTCAATTGTCTTAGACTTCCCGTAAATGCTCGACTTTTTACAGAAAACGATGTTTCAGAAAGCACCTCATTTGAAAACTCCGTTGCAATTTGCGAATTGGATCGCATTATTTCTTTATGTGAATCAGTCGGCATCTATTGTGTTATTGATTTGCATTCTGTTTGGGGAGGTCAAAACCCTGACTGGCACTGCGACAACAACATCGGCGAGCCTCTGTTTTTCAATAATGAAGAGTTTAGAGCAAAAACTGTTCTATTGTGGGAAAAAATAGCCTTTCATTACAAAGATAATCCATGGGTGGGCGGCTACGATTTAGTCAACGAACCCTGTTATTTTGACAAATCTTTGGATACGGTTTTACTAAGCTTCTATGAGTCCTGCATACAAAGCATTCGTAAGGTTGATACAAACCATTTAATCTTTCTCGAAGGTAATACCTATGCCAGGGATTTTTCTATGTTTTCGGACAATCCGGATGACAAAGTCGCCTATTCTTTTCATTATTATCCGTTTTTACAACTCGAAAAAAAGCCTCAGACCGGCGACTTAAAAGAGTTGCTGAAACAATCTTTGTACAAAGATGTAACACTGACCCATCTTCAAAATCTCGGTCGTCCTATTTGGTGCGGAGAAACAGGACACCCCATGCACAAAATTGACCATATTAAGTTTCTATCGGTCTTTATCGAGCTGCTCGAAGAAATGAATATATCGTGGTCTTTATGGCCTCACAAGGACGCACGAGCCATGGCCTTGTGGTATCTTCAAAAAGACAGTGACTACCTACAAATAACCAAGCAGGCTTCCCGAAATTGGAACTTTTGGGACTTTTTTACACAGGATAGCATATTGTCCGTCAAAGACTCACCTGATAAATTTGCTTTTTATAAACAATTGGCAAAACAGAGCACAGTTGCATCAGCGCTTTTTAAAGAAGGTCTTAAATCAATATCTTTTGATAGCCTTATACATTCGCTTGATGATTTTTCAATAGAGCGATGTGAACGCAACGAACAGCTGCTTAAAGTGATAAATTAACCTACGTCTACTGGGAAGCAACTGGAGTTATTTCAAACCCAACGTAGACAAGAAAGAACCTAACAATTTCTGCGACTTTTCATTCATGTCCACAAAAGAAGCCCCTGCCGAAAACTTATTCTCTCCGCTTTGTGCACTCCAGACAATTCTGGCTTTTACATTTAACGGTTCGGCATCAGGATCTTCGATGCCGTCAGAGGTCAAAAATAGAGAAACTCCCAAAGTCTTCCCCTCTTCGAGTGCTTGTGAAAGTTCAAGACGAACTCCGGAGGAACTGAGATTGGCAGCAACGGCGGATAGAATTTCTTTTGAGGTGTATATTTCTGCCGCCACGTCTATGTCAAAGCGCGCAGCCTGTCGATTTTCAATAGTTTTCATAGCAACCTCATTTAACGTTTACTTTTTGTCGCAGATTGTATTGTGCGGGACAGAAGCCCTCCTGTCAACGCATCTATGTTTCTTCCCAGCTCTTCTAGTCGCATTCTTGTTTCCAAAACATCCGCTAACTCTTCTGCCGGCATTAGAATTGTCTCTAGCTGTAACCTTCTGCGCTCGTAATATAGACTGATAAGAAGAGCGGTAAGATTTTCTCTTCTTAAAGCCCTGCTCGTCAATGCATCATAAACCTTTAATTCATCTGTATTAAATACAATCCTATCCAATTTCCATTGCATTGAAATATCGAGTTTATATCCCCTATCCGTATCAGCCCCCCACCTATCAGGCTTTTCCTGGTATCTAATAAGATCTTCGTTTCGCCCCTCCGTCATATTTCCGGAAACTTTTAGCGCAGGAAGTATAGAAGACAGTCGCGAAGCTTTCTTCCATCGTTTAGAGTTGTTCCGCCCTGCGTCCGCATTTTCTATTGCTGCCCTCATAAGCTCTTCGAAAGACGGTTCATGACTTAATGCTGACATTGCTCTCTCAAGCTGTCTATTTATCGATTCTCGATCATTTTTAGACCTCTCTACATCTTCTTTCTGAGATGTTTGCGAAGGCACCGCCGAAGGTTCAGAAGATTCAGAAGGAGAAGGAGGAGGAGATCCAGTTTTTGATTCGGGTGTAACTTCCTGTGCAAAAACAGATCTTGGAACGATGATAAGTTGTAAAAATAGATATAACAGAAAAATTATGACTGCAATCGGTTGCATTGTTTTATATCCCCTACATAAAAGAAAACTATGTTTTCTGTTTTTTACTTACAATCCATACAACAATAATGCCTCTGCCTTTTCTTTGGCTATTAGTGAGGAAACTGCTTGTGAAAGATTAGAAGATAATTGCAAACGCTCCTTTGCCTTTATCCATGACTCCGCTTTTTTGATTCGGTTTAGAACAATACGAGATCGGCGACTATTGTGTTGATTATGACATCGATAACATGAAGTCGGAATTATCGGTTCCATGTTCCAAACCAAAGTTATTCCAAAAAACATTCCTCGAATATACTGAACGGATTCTTCACTTTTTATGCTTAGAGACTCAGAACTTTTGTAGGTGTAATGCAATTTGATTTCAGGAAAAGGATTAATACGAAAGTTTCTGCAAACAGGAGGATCAGGCATTTCTTGCTGCCAAGTCCCGTCAAAAAAAATGCCGGGCAAGACTGTTAGGTCATGAACGTAATCATGCATATTGCTGCGCAAATTCCTTACACCGTCTACTGTTACATTACCTATTGTATCCGCTTCCCAAAATCGACCGAGAGCATCGACTGCTTGAATTTGTGCTGACAGTGATATCCAACCGTGTTTACGCCGAGCTCGCATGCCTTTGTACGATGAATAGACTCTTATCTCACCCCGTGAAGACATAAAAATATTTTCTACATTTTCAGAGACAGAAAACAAAGTACGAGTTTTTTTCCCGATAGTTATTTCCGTAATTTTGTTTAAAACAATTGCCGATATTACCTCATCACCCTTAATTGACTTTATAGACCGAACGGATGAGGCAGAGCTGCCAAAAACCCCCATAATAGAGCGCAACTCATATTGACCTAAGCGGCTCTCGATTGCCGAGAGTCTGTATTGAGTAAGAACATATACAGCTCCTTGCTGCCCATGAATTATTCTCAACGGCAACAAAACAGGTATTTGGTAAGCAAGTTTGAGAGTGTTTCCGTTAGATTCAAAAACAGAAATATCATTATCGCGCAAAGCAAACAAAACCCCTTTATTGTTAAACAATAATTGCTTTACAAAATCGATTTGAACACTTCGCCAAGCGGTTTCATCAACCTCGGAATATGCCAATACACCGCTATCCCAAAAGGCTAAATTGCCTTTGTCATCTACAGCTAAAAGAGGTTTGGTATTGAGCTCTTTAGTTTCAATTTCATTTTCATTCTCGTCTTGTGCAATCGATTCGCCAATTTCTGTATCAACATCAATTTCTGTTTCAGAATCTGTTTCTACAAGAAACCTGTTATCTTCAAAAAATATCTCATCTATTGATGATGTCTCTTCAAACTCTGATTCTTGAGACAAACCCCGAAATATTTGAGGTCCTCCCCTGTTTTGCCAAGTAATTGCATTGTCTAGAGTAATCCAAACTTTTCCGTTAGAAAATGCAGCGCCCACATTAGAAGAAGAAGGAGCACATACCAGCAGATCTACTGAGGAAAAAGGACTCGACACAGCAGTAGCGAGTTTCAAAACTGCTGTAAATACTATTATCAAAGTTGATACCTTAGTATTCATATTGGGTATATCGGAAAAACAAATATTTTGTTTCCAAAAATCGACATTCGTAAAAGAAAAATTTATTTGTTGTTAACTGCTATCTGCATTATTGGTGTTTGGGTAAACGAAAAAAGCAATTAGATTGCGTATTATTGAGATTGTAACAGAATATGAAAGAAAAAATTGTTCCTATCATTAACGAGTTTTTTAGTTTCGCTTCTAGAAAACACTTTAAAGCCGGCCTTTATTCAGTTTTGATTTTGGCAACGTTTCTTTGGGCTTGGACTCTTCTCCACGACAAGTTGGGAAGTCATTTTACACAAGACTCCTATGCCTATTATCTTCTCGGCAAAAATTTGTTTTCCGGTCTAGGTTATACAACCTTTTCGGCCAGAGATTTGGCGGTAGAACCTGTGTGGCCGGTCTTGAGCAAATCTTTCCCTCCTCTACATCCGATTTTGAGCGGCTTGGTAAACAGCATTTCCGATCTCGGAATACGGTCTTTATCATTGTTGTCTCTTATATATCTTGCAGCAACGCTTGTCGTTATTTTGATGTTCGGAAATACAATAGACAAGAACGGGCGCTTGTTTGTTTTTTTTGCGTTTGCGGCCCTTATTGCTACAAATTCAGCCTATCGAGAAGAATTGGAAGCCGGACGTTCAATTCCCGGAATGATAGTCTTTTTTTTGTTAACGATGTTTTTATTTTATAAGACGATTTCAGACAACGCTCCTAAATATGTATATGAAATACTGTGCGGCTTTTCTGCTGCGGCAATTATGCTCCAACGATTTGATCAAACCTTGTTTTGCGCCGCATTCCCAATTTTGTCTTTGTGTGTGTTTCGTCTTCAAAAATTATCATGGCATCAGAGTTTAATAAAAACCGGACTTATTACTTTTAGTTTTGGTAGCGCATTGCTTCCGTGGACCGTTAGAAACATTGTCCAATTCGGCGCGCCTTTTGCCAGCGACAATACCGGTTCAGTAACAACAACCTTCAGAGGTCTTCAGTGTTGTGCTGTTTGGCTTCCGGGAAGCGAACCGCCCACTCTTTTTACTAACCCGAGCATGTGGATGGATCAGCGTATTCTTTTTCTTAAAAGCAATTTTAAAAGTATTATGTCGGTTTCTCATTACACAGTGTTTGCAGCAATGCTATTTCCCGCCCTAATCTGGAAGAAGCTTTCTTTTTTTAAAAAGATATGTGTTTCATTTATGGGAATTCATTTTTTAACTTCCCTTGCAACCGTTTCCCTTACCCCATACGGTGATGCGCGCTATTTTTCTTTGGTCCATTTAAATTTTTATATTATTTTGGCGGTCTGCGTTTCCTCATTATTAGAAAATACAAAACTCAAGGCATTTAGTATCGCCGCAAAAACAACAGGAATTCTTTTACTGGCATTTGCCGTAATTTCATCGTTTACTGTTAAAAAGCACACAGACAGTCTGCTGAACGGCCGAATAATTCCTCAAACAACCGAGGCGCTTGAAGCGCAATTTTTAAAAATGGACAAGATTGTCAGCCGCCATTTAAAAGAAGACGATATTTTATCATTAAAACCAAATGCCGAAGGATACGCTGTTTTTACAGGAAGAAGAACCGTTTACTATCCTTCTACTGTGGGATCAAATCGAAAAATTTTAACACGCTGGATGAAGAAGTGGAACATAGAATATCTTCTGTTACCCAAAAAAGACATAACCAAGCTCAGGCTCCAAAGTTATGTATTAGAAAATGTTTACGGTAGATTGCTGGTGGACGGAAAAGCTTATCTTAGAGAATAGGAATGTTATAAATGATAATTGATTACTAATCTCAAAATTCGAAATTTTGATTGAGCTGAAACATTATTTGAGCGATTTAGATTTCGGGGGCTTACTTCTTTTTGACAATATCAGGATTCCACATATTTCCGGAGACGGCCAGCAGATACAGATTGCCAAGGTAATCGCCGTACCAATAGTTGTCGGTCAGTTTGGCAGCTTCTCCGACATAGGCATCGACTATCTGTTGGGTATTGGCACTAGCACAAACCGCTAAACTTCCCACGTGTGCAATATTGTGATTGGAACCCGGTGATGATCCGTCGAGGTTATAGCCGTCCTTTATATTGGCAACGCCTACATTATTGTAAAGCCATGAAGTCAGCTTTTCACACCATACTTGAATCGCCGGGGTACCGTTCCAGAGATAATCAATTCCTTGTTTGAATCCGGTGCGTATCGCATCGAATCTATAGTTTGTTTCTCGCCCCCCTGTATAACGACTTCCGTCAACGGTCTGCCAGTCGGGTACCATTCCGGTGGTAGGATGTGCCGCTGCGTCGCGAATTTTATTGTTATCATCGGCAAGTTTGGCCCATGCATTGTTACCGGTGATTTCTGCGAAGTACCTAAAGAAGGCGGGTTGGTAATATGAAATATCGGTTTCATGGCAACCGCCGTAAGGGGTTCCGCCGCCGCACCCCGGATACAGTGCGGTAACGCCGTTGCAATTCATTAGAAGGACTTCGGCTTTGCTCAGAACACCGCGCAGCTTTTCATCATACCCCAAAGTCGGCCATTGCCAATGAGCAACAAGCAGTCCTATCGCAAGATCTATATCTCCGTCTGTAGCAGATCCGGTTTCACGAACGCCGTTGCACGAGACTTGCCAGTCCATCATGCCGCACGCACCGTTGGAGGTTTTTGTTTTGTAAAACGCATATAATCCGTCAACCGCTTCTTTGTCTCCCATGTAGGCGGCTGCCATCATCCCAAATCCCATAGCCTCAACTTTGACAACATCAGTAGAGTCACACGATGTCATCAGGTTACCGTTGCATGTTGTTAGATACTTGGCTCTCCAATTATCATAGACTTGTTTTACTCGTTCATTGGAAACCGCATTGGATTGAACACCGTAGGGATAATCCACATTCTGAGGGAACGGATATTTGGGTTGATTAGTATCAGTGTCCGTATCGGTATCGGTATCAGTATCAGTGTCCGTATCGGTATCTGTATCTGTGTCAGTATCTGTGTCAGTGTCGGTGTCAGTATCTGTGTCAATATCCGTGTCAGTATCCGTGTCAGTATCTGTGTCGGTATCTGTGTCGGTATCAGTATCAGCATCGGTATCTGAATCTGTATCACTATCAGTGTCCGAGTCCGCATCTGCGTCGGAATCCGTATCTGTGTCGGAATCAGCATCTGTGTCGGAATCCGAATCGGCATCGGCGTCAGCGTCTGAATCTGCATCCGAATCCGTGTCTGTGTCAGCATCCGAGTCGGCATCGGCGTCAGCGTCTGAATCTGCATCCGAATCCGTGTCTGTGTCAGCATCCGAGTCGGCATCCGAGTCAGCATCGGCGTCAGTATCTGAATCCGAGTCGGCATCCGAGTCAGCATCGCTGCTCCCGTCACTATCAACGTCTTCGGGAGACTCTCCTTCGCTGCATCCTATCAAAGCGGTCATGTTGATAAACAGCACGTACAGCAAAATAACAAATTTGGACACATGTTTCATAAATCTGATTCTCCTTTCATTCCTGTTAACAGGAATACACTAAGTTTCATACGGTTAGAATTGTTTTAAATTTTGTCCCAATAATTAGTAAAATAAATTCACCTTGCAGTTTAATTATAACTGACCTTCTGTTAAACAAAACTGAATATAGAGTGTTTTTTCTTTATTTTTCTTTCCACCCTATTTTTTGCGAGTCTTTTAGAGATGCGGCTGTAATCTATACAAATGCTTGTCAAGACTGACAAACCCCTCCGCAGTAAATAATGCCGGTCTATACTATGTCATAGAATTAGCCTACTTGCCTGGACATTGAAGCACGCCGCAACTAAACCCCATGTCATCGGGCTGACAAAAATCATAGTCCTCCTCGCAATCTTCATCGGTTTGACATGGATCAGATGCATAACGACAATATTTGCTACCATAGGGAGATATTGGCAAACTGGAACATGGGTCTCTAAACAACACACATTCGCCGCCCTCTTTTGCTTTGCAGTCAGAACTCGTCGCACACTGCACTGTCACACATTGGTCCATCGGTGAACCCCATGAAGCCCCGGCAGGCACACATATTTCCTGATACAAGGTAGCTATACAATCCGAAGCTTCATCGCATTCGTCGCAAATGCACTCGTTGTGAGGAACATACCATCCGGGATAATACTCCTCAACCAGAAAGCAATTGCAGCCTTCGCCGCAGTCTGCCTGAGTTGTACACTCGTCCATCTCAGAATTTTCACTCGGTTTTGTAACCGGAGGATCAGGAGTGTAAACACAGGTCCAATATCCGCCCGGAAGATCCGGGATACGTACGCATTCACCTTCCTCACAGTCATTGTTATTCTGACATTCACCGGGTTCAGTGGGAACAGGACAATCTGCCGGGCAGTTACAATAGTCTTCGTGAGATTCGCAGGTTCCATTGGGACAAGCTGAGCATATTTCTCCTCCCGGCAAGGGTATACAATCCGGAAGACCTCCTGTCATAGGAATAAGATCCAAACCAAAACAACACTCCGGAGGATCGAGTATTACAGGTATTGTTCCCCCCGCTTCAACGCACAATATTTCTGTATCAGTGTTAGTGTCGGTATCCGTATCTGTATTTGTATCTGTGTCTGTGTCGGTATCGGTATCAGTGTCTGTATCTGTATCAGTATCGGTGTCTGTATCTGTATCAGTGTCTGTATCTGCATCAGTATCGGTGTCTGTATCTGCATCAGTATCGATTTCTGTATCTGCATCAGTATCGGTGTCTGTATCTGCATCAGTATCGGTGTCTGTATCTGTATCTGTATCTGTATCAGTGTCTGTATCTGCATCAGTATCAGTGTCTGTATCGGTATCAGTATCAGTATCTGTATCGGTGTCTGTATCGGTATCGGTGTCGGTATCTGTGTCTGTATCGGTATCTGTGTCTCCGCCCGTTCCTGTTTCCTCGCTATCTGTCCCTTTAATCTCAAGAACATAACCGTTTTTACTACAACATACTACGTTTAAAAGAATAGCAACAACAATACTAATCCATAAAAAATAAAACATGCGCATATGCACACCTCCTTTATACTACATTATTTGACAGGATAGAGCATTTTCGGCTCACAAAATTGTAAGAAAAATAGACTTGTGTTTCTTTCTATATAAACACTAAATTATTCACTGATTTTTTTTATTCTGACACAAAAAGCTAGCTTTAAAGCAGCGGTTCTCCAATTGCTTCGAGAAGATTTAAAAGAGCCAACTGGGTCTTGAGCATACTGTTAACATAGTTCAGTTCAACTTCCAGCACGGTTCGCCTTGCATCAGTTACCTCCAAAGAGGTACCGGCTCCTACCTCAAAGGCTTTTTCAGCTATCTTCATGGACTCCTTTGCCAACTCCATTTGACGTTCAGCACTCTCAACATTGATAAGAGATGTTTGATACTCTCGGTAAGCTTGTCTTACAATTTGACCCATATCCTGTATCATTCTCTCTATTTTTATCTCAGCCTGACGTTGAGCAATCCTGTTCTCTTTTATCTTTGGATAATCTGAATACTTAAATAACGGTATTGTCAGGTTTAAAGACAGATACCAGCGACTCTTGTCCGAATCACCCATGTCTCCGGTTGAAGTAAACTTATAGGTTCCTTTCCAACCCAAGTTTAAAGACGGAAGCAAAACTCTTTGTGCTGCTCGAATTTGTTCCTTTGCCAACTCAATATTTTTTTGCTGAACAGCAAGATCCAAACGACTTTTTTCAGCCTGTTGAATCATGGTTTTTTCATCACCCGACACAACAGTTTTGATCTCCGATTTCTTCGGAATGACAAGCGTGTTTTCTCCTATCAGCACGCCCAATGCATCACAGGCACTTGCCAACGAAAGTCTCGCATTTACCAGGGATCTTTCAACTCGCTCCATCTCTATGCTTGCCCTGAGAACGTCAATTTTCAGACCGCTGCCGGCTTTTAACTTTTGCTTAGCGACATATAAATGGTGGCATGTCGAACGGATTTGAACTTTATACAAATCAATAAGCGACAGAGACATCAATGCTGTGTAATAAGCCTTAGCAGCACCGAAGGTTACTGTTCTCTTAATCTCTTCAACGGAGAGTTTTGTCAGCTCCTCTGCTGTCTTAGATATTTGTATTCCTTTCCATATACCGGCATTTACAAGAGGCATACCTGCAGTAATGCCTCCAGTCAGAGTATTTGCCGGATTGACAACTATGCTTCTCCCTCCAAAATCGACTTCATCAGCGTGATCAGCTCTAACATACTGCATTTCCGCTTGCACAGAGGGAAGTAAAGGAGTCCAAGCTTGTTTAATTCTAACATTAGCCTTCTCTATTTCTATTCGAGCTTCTGCAACACTAAGGTTGCGAGAGCCTGCCGCTTCCAATACTTCTTCGAACGACATTTCTCTAGCCTTATCCGGAAAATCGGCTTGCTGCAAAAGCGCCTCTATTCTCTGTGCATCTTCTCCTTGCAGCATGGGAGTGTTTGCATCACTGCTTCTTGAATCAACGACGTCCCCTACAGTCTCATCCTGTGCGTCTTCTTTCGCTTGGTATTGTCCAGATTTAGATGTATTTTGATAATTTACTGTGCTTGCAGGTTTTACATTATCTGCAACTTCTTGCCCTGCTACACCAAAGGGCACTGCAAGTAAACCAAGAAAAACAACTCGAATTACAAAATATTCAAATTTAAAAAGCTTTCGATTTCGAAAACTCATATTTTGACCTCTCTTTTTGCAAAAATTGTATAAAAAACAGGTATAACGATTAGAGTCAGCAGAGTTGCAGAAGACAACCCCCCTATTACTGCACGAGCCATACCTGACCATGTTTCTGCACCTTCTCCCAGTTTTAAAGCAAGCGGTATCATTGATAAGATAGTGGTAAGACTGGTAAGCAAAACAGGACGCAATCTGTTTTTGGCCGCTTCCATAATCGAAGTAACCTTGTCATTTCCGGCGTTGCGCTTCTGATTGGCTGCATCCACCATTACAATGCCGTTGTTAACCACAATACCGACTAGCATAATGACACCTATTAGCGCAGAAACATCCACAGTAGTCTGAGTAGCTGATAACATAATAACCACGCCGATAAGAGCCAACGGCATTGTAAACAAAATGATAAAAGGTTCTCTGAAAGACTCGAACTGACTGGCCATAACCATGTACACCAAAAATATAGAAATAAACACCGCAAAACCGAGCGCTTTGAAGGAATCCATGAAATCCTCTGCCGTCCCGCCTACCGTAAATCCGTTGTCTTTGGGCCATTCGTATTTGTCTAGGGCAGTTCTTATATTGGTTATTGTTCCTCCCATATCTTTCTTTTTCATAACGCCATCTTTGTCCACATATTTGTCCTTGAGTATGCATGAAACAGTAACAACGCGCTGCTGATTGATACGTGAAATTGAAACCGGCCCCGGATCAAACGTAATATTCGCAATACTAGAAAGAGGAACAGTTACCCCTGTTGCTGTTGACACAGGCATCCGCCCAATTTCCTCTACGTTTTCTCTGTATTCCTTGCGGTACCTAACAAGAATATCGTGTTCATCATCACCTTCTGAGTATTTAGCCGCAACCCTTCCCAAAAAAAACGATGAAACCGCATTGCTGACAGATGCAGGGTTAATACCCATTCTAGCCATTTTGTCTCTCTGATAACTGACGGTCAACTGAGGGGTCGGATCTTCAAAAGAAAACTGAACCTCGGCAAGATCCGGCATTTTTTCCAACATCTCTTTGATTTCCGTACCAATTCTTCTCAAATCATTTAGGTTATATCCGTTAATATTAATTTCTATATCAGCAGAACTGCCGCCCATCGCTTGTTGACCTATAGAAAAAGTCAGCCCCGGTACATTTTCTAAATTATTTCTAATTGCCGCTTCGTATTCAGACTGGGAAGTTTTTCGTTGTTTAATCTTTACCAGAGGAATTCTAATCTTACCGGAATGGAGTCCTTCTGAAAAAATAGCCGAAAAACCGGAACCCATACCTGCCTCACCGGCTATTAGCAGTCGGTCTTTTTCAGGAATAGCTTTTTCCACCTGAGCTATAGCTTCTTCAAGATACTCTCGGGTTTCATTGAGATTGCTGCCCACGGGAGCTTTTATGGTAACCTCAATTCTTGACTGATCATTTTTGGCCATAAAATCAGTCGGCATAACAAAAGCTGCCGCTACGGCCGCAGCAATACCTAGTACCAAACCGATCAACACTATATATCTATGAGCTAATAGAAATTTTAAAGTATGTCCATAGGGAACTTTAAATCGATCCAGCAATCCTTCCTTTTCACTTTCTTCTGCTTTCATTTTTTTGCCATACAGCCGAGACACCGCTAACGGAATGAAACTAATAGCCACCAATAGAGAAATCGACAGTGCGAAACAGATAACAACCGCCATATCCCTAAAAATAACTCCCGCAATTCCCGGAACAAACAGAATGGGCACAAAAACTGCGACAGTAGTGAGGGTTGATGCCGTAACAGCCATAGACACCTCAGATGACCCCTCTATACATGCTTCTTTGACCGATTTTCCCTCCTGTCTCAACCGAAAGATGTTTTCCAATACCACAATTGCGTTGTCTACAAGCATACCCACAGCCAAAGCCAAGCCGGCCATAGAGATTACATTAAGTGTCATCCCTGTCTGATCCATAACAAAAAATGTCGCTACAACTGAAAGAGGTATTGCTGTAGCAACGATAATAGAACTACGCACGCTTTTTAGCATAATAAGAAGAACAAAAAATGTAATTACAATTGCCAAAAGAGAAGAAGTCGAGAGATTGCCCAATGAACCTTTGATAAATTCGGCTTGGCTCATAAGAACCTGAAAATTAAGAGATCCTCGATATTCTTTTTCTAAAAGTTCTATTTCTGCAAACGCGGCATCCGAAGCTTTGACTGTATTAAAACCGGATTGCTTGCGCACAATAATCCATACTGCCGGATTGCCGTCAACTTCTGTAGTACGGGTTTCTTCTTTAAAGGTATCCTCAACTTCCGCAATGTGTTTTAAGAGGATAGGCTCCATTTTTCCGGAACCGGACATTCTGTTTCCGACAACTACATTGCTAATTTCTTCAATCGAACGATACTTTCCCTCTGTTTGTATATTGAAAGCAAAAGCGTTTTGGTCGATTGTGCCTCCCGGTGCCTGAATATTGCTCTGATAAATTGAGTTTATCACAATAGAAGGGTCTAAGTTAAACGCATTGAGCGTGTGCGGATTGAGAGACACCCTGATTTCTCTATCATATCCGCCGATGGCTTCGCATGAAGCAATCCCGTCAAGCTGTTCCAATCGTTCGCATACACGGTCTTCAGCAACAGATCTCAATTCGTCCAGGGAATAGTCTCCGGTAATGGTCCAAATAGCAACCGGCTGCATGGAAGGATCCATTGCAATAACTATCGGATCCGCAGCATCGTCGGGGAGATTTGTAACCATGTCTAACTTTCGACGCACATCCGTCTCAGCCTGATCCATATCCTTTGACCAAGAAAATTCTACCGCCACCATTGATGCGCCCTGTTTTGACTGAGAGGTAATTTTTTCAATTCCTTTAACAGTGGCAACCGCCTCTTCTATCGGTTCGGAAATAAGCGTTTCCACATCACCGGGGCTTGCTCCTGGATAACTTGTAATAATTACAATAACAGGAAAAGTCATTTCCGGAAACAAGTCCAACTGTAACCTGGAAAGAGAAAAAACACCCAGTCCTGCAAGAGCAACAAACAACATAGAAAACGTTACACCTCTGCGGACTGACAAGGAAGAAAGACTCATAGAATAACCTCCCCTTTTTCGTTGAGTTTAAGCTCTGAATCTACTTCTACTTTGTCATTATTTTTTAAATTGTACTGACCTCGTAAAACCACAGCGTCACCCAATGTTAATCCTGAAAGAACCTCATACCATCCTTCATTTCTTACGCCGATTCTAACTGTTCTTTCGTGGGCGATATTGTTTTTGTCTATAACAAACACCTTTCGCTCATCTGATCGCAAGTTGTCCGAAATCATTAACGCTCTAAAAGGCACTACCAACTGATTTGTTTTTTCCTCAACAAGAATACTTACACGACCGAACATACCCGGTTTGAGCAAAGGTTCTTTTCTTTCTTCATCCACCGGATTGCTAATTTCAATGCGAACTTCATTGGTTCTAGTTGCAACATCAATAACAGGAAGAATTCGAACAACCTCACCATTGAACACCCTATTGGGAACGGCATCCAAAATCAATTCGACTTTCATCCCCAACCGCACAGCCGGCAGGTCTTTTTCTGTTATTCCCAGCGTTACCCTTATAGGGTCAACAGTCACAATACTACAAAGAGGTCGTCCCATTTGCGCAGTGTCACCTTCTTCTTGTTGTTTGCGAACAATGTAGCCGTTTACAGGTGATTTGATCAGCGCATTTCCGGCATTGATTTCTACCTGGCCTAAACTTGCCTCCAGAGACTTACGCCTCGCCAATTGGGCACTGTAAGTAGCTTCTAATTGTTCCATTGTCTGTTGAGAAATAACATTTGTGTTATATAGTTCCTGAGACCTCTGAAGTTCTCTGTGTTGGTTTTCGACAGTGCGATCCAAAGCTTCTATTTCAGCCCGAATTTGAGTAATTCCCTTTTTAATTCCTGACGCCTTAATACGTGCCACTGTCTGACCGGCCTTAATTGCATCACCGTCATTCCAAGGAAAACTCAAAATGCGGTCACCTATCATGGGATAAATGGTAATCTCAGTCGAAGCCTCCAAATCAGCAGTGTAAGATCTCTTATCAACAATATTCTTTGCAGATAGAGGATATACTCTAACTTTTTTCACCTTCGACGTTGTTGCATCGTTCTTCTTTGAGTTGTCTTCTTTTTGTGAAGAACAAAAAGAAACATTTACAAAAATCAAAATGCAGGCCAAAATATATTTTAACAATTTTAGACTCATAAACGCACAACTCCTTTTAATCTTTTAATTGTATGATATTTTTCAATTGTTAACTTTTGCATCTGAAAATGCATTGGATTTGCTCACCAAACCGGCTTCAATAAACGATACTAAAACTTCGGTAATATCTTCATCGGATAATTTGTCTTTAAAAAACCTCATAAAATGGTAATCGTTTTCCGGAACAATAATCATCATGTGTAAAAAGAAATATTTTTTCAGATGAAACTCATAATCGGACATCGGCGGCAATGCCGAGCGGAAAACATTATCAAATCGATTGAAAAGTTTTTCTGTTTCAGTACCCAACAACTTGCGAAATTTTGGCATTGGATAATTTTTTAGACGCATCATAAATTCTAAAAATTCCGGATATTCTTTTGTAGCTTTACGTTGAGGGATTATTATAGCTTCGATCACTCTTTTTAACGAAACAGGCTGATCTCCTGCTTCCTTTTGAGCTTCATTTAGTATAACCTCTCGTTCCTTATTAATTGGAATTGCTCGCCTTTTAAAAATCTCAGCAATCAAATTATCTTTCGAGCCAAAGTGATAAGTAACAGCTCCCAAATTGACCTTCGCTTCTTTTATAATCATACGTATTGATGCATTGGGAATTCCATGTCGCGCAAAGCATTTCTCAGCAGTGTCCATGATTTTTTGTCGCGTATCACTCATAGCACCTCCAACTTAAAAGAGGATACAGTTCATACATGCGTATGAATGAAATCAAACAACAAAGCAAGACTTTTTAAACACCAAACAACATATTTGGTTGTCACACCGGCATTATTGAAATTTTCTATTCAACCGCAAGTATTTTTTATCAGCAGTCTTCATTATTATAATCATCTGAATATATGAAGTAATTTTTCCAGAAAGGTCATAACAAAGTTTTGAATAACACAGAATACTAATTAAATCTCGGCTTGTTCTTCTCTAATCCGACAAGACTATTTCTCTGTCACTCTTCAATTTCTATAAGATCCGTCTCGGTTCGAACGCGAATTTCCGGCTCGTACATCAATTCACCTATCGCCGGAGGCAGAATAAATCGGCCCGGCACTGTTGCTCGCATTGTGTATTCGTATATAACTGAACTGCCCCATGCATATTCACTTGCAAAATCTATTCTTTCATCTCTAATTTCTTTATAAACCGACGGCCCGTAATAATAGTCGTCATCATTATTTGATTCCTCTGTTGCGCCGGAAGTTACTAAGCGAGCGTTCAATATCTCAAAACCTGCCGGAATGCGATCTGATACCATAAGATGACTTGCCGAGTCTTTCCAAGATACTTCAAGTCTAACACTTACAGTGTCTCGCACCTTAAATTTCTTCGGAGACATATTGTTCTTGTCAAAATATGTTCGCTTTAAGGTTAGCCCTTGAGAATACGGTTTAATATGCTCGGGTTTTTCATAATAACGCAGTTGAACATTGTAAAACACCTTGCCGTCCGGAACTAGAGATATTTTTTTAGAGTCGTTAAAAGGAACCGAAGCTATCATTATTTTATTTGGGCCTTCCAACTTTGCCGATATCAACGAATTGCCGTCAAGAGAAACGTCTACGGAAGGAGTGTTTTGATTGCTGTTAGCCGCAAATTCAGTCAACGCTGTGAGTGAATAAACATTATCTTGCGTGCTCAAATAAGCCTTGGAACGACGAGATCGAAGAATCTTTTGCGCCAGGTTTTCAACTATCTTATCGCTTGGATTAACTGACACAAGTGCACTCAATATTATTGAAGAGGTTCTGATGTCGCTGGACATATACCACGACAATTTAGAAGAATCCGCCTCTTTGATAAGCCTGTTCTCATTTAACGCAGCAGCTGCTGCTTTGGACAATTCGTCATAGAGTTTTTTTACTGTTGCATGTTCTTTACCAAATTCAAACACCAGCGCTTTTAGTAAAAATGCTTTCCCATACAGCGGTATATTGTCTCCTTTTTCCAACAATGCCATTATGGACTGATTGTCCGCATCTTTTAGAACGGTTCTAACATATAGAGAAAATGCCTGATTGCCGTTATGTCCTTCTTCACTGTAGTAATGGCGATCACTCTTGGGTTGTTTGCCTAGATACTGCAAGTATTCAAGTGCATCTTTTATACGAACAAGATCAACCTTGTATCCGGATTCTTGCGCTAAATGTAGAGCAAAAAGCGCATAGGCAGTGTAAAAAGCATCGGCTTCGCCTCCCGGCCAAAGAGAAAAACCGCCGTTTGAGGTTTGATGACGAAAGATCTTAGCAATACCTTCTGTAACAAACTCTGAAATCTTTTCTTTGGGCAGTTCTTTAAGGTTGAGCATTTCTGCCAAATTGCCTACCTGAAGCATTGGAATAACCTTGGAGGAGGTTTGCTCTAAACATCCATAGGGATAACCGATAAGGTCACCCAATCCTTCTTCAATTCCTGAAAGACCGTTAGGATCAACTGACACCCAAAGTTCAACAGTTGAAGGAATTGCTTCTTTGGGCATACTTACGGGGATCTCCAGTGTACTTTTCGTCGATCCTTCCGCAACTGTTTTTTTGGCGAGCCGCGATTGATGATGCACCGGAAGTTTAAAAATAACAGCGTCCTTCTCATTGTTCATGTCAACGCTAAACGTAAGTTCTCCTACTCCTGTTTCTTGTGCCTTTAAATTAAATAAGACAGGTACACGAGCGCCTTTTGGGACAAGCACTTTTTGCTCTAAAACTCCGTCCGTCGATGCAATTATGTTGTTGTGTATAAGCTTTACAACAGCCTCCCCGTCGCTATCGGTTTCATTGTGAACGACTGCACCTCCTCGCATTTTGTCACCGACAGTCATAAACCGAGGCAACGCCTGATGAAGTTGCAAAGGTTTTGAAGTAGTAAACCGTTTGTCCGAAGAACCGAATCGATATCCTTTGTCAGCGGCAATTGCCATAACTCTAAAAGCGGTTAAGTTATCGGGCGCCTCAAAGGTTACCTTTGCAATGCCGTTATTGTCGGTTATCGCCCCGGGAATCCAAACAGGGCATGCCATAAATCGAGAACGTGCAGAACCGGGTCCGCCGACATCGCCTCCTGTGGCCGGTCGCTCCAAATTCGGTCCGGGAATATCTTTGATATAAGCGTATTGTGTAGCAGTACTGACGCCTAGACCCCATGGTGCCCAAAAAGTATTTGTAGGATCAGGAGTCTTATAGGCAATAAGAGAAAGAACACCTTCGTCAGCAGCTGTAATTGCCGCTTCCGCTCTCACCGGCATTCCCTCAGAATTTGTAATTTTAACAGTTGCAGTAACAAGTTCGCCGGGACGATAGTCTTTTTTGTCCGTTTTTACTGATACATTGAGTTTATTGTCTTTGGGAATAACAGAGAGGTTAACCATTCCCATGCGCAAAATAGGTTTTCCTCGCGTGCCTTCTCCCATACGCGGTTGAGTTAGAACAGCTGAAACAAAAATATTGGGAGAAAATGATTCTTCAATCGGCAACTCCAAATACCTTGTGTTTTTGTTTACCTCAACAACTTTTGACTCAACAATACCGTCTCTTTCAATAGTGATAAGACCGGAGGCATTTACCAAATCAGTTTTCAGTATCAGCTTGGCAATATCTCCTATCCGATACTCTTTCTTGTCGGTAATAATATCAAAGGTCATAGAGTCGTTAATACGATAGCTTCCGCCTTCTCCGTATACATATACATTCATAGAAGAACGAGCATCGGCGTCCTTCTTTCCGTCAACCGAAATGATATAATCACCTCCTTTTTGCGGAACAAAAGATAACTCCACCGGTTTGCCCGCAAAGGTTACGGTCTCTTTAAAAACGTTTTCTTCGATTGTGTTACACTTATATGTTCCTCTATAACCCCAATCCTCCCAAACACAATTGTAATCTTGTCTTATTACCTGAACATCTGCCTTGCCTTTGGCGACTTCTCCGTTCGGACTGACAGCTGCAACCTCAAATTTATAAGGCTGCCCGGCCTCCCAAACAGTATCATTGGCTTTTATTCCCATATAACGATTGTATTTATAATATGGAATTACTATAGGTTTTCCCACTCGCTCATTAGAAGATGAGGTTACATTTACCTGCATTATAAGGTCGGCATCATAGTTTATATCTTCAGCATTGATGCTAAAAGCTAAATTAGCGGTTCCGTTTTTGTCTAAAGAAGCTGTTTCTTCTGTAATCAAAGACTGTGATGTATAACCGGAATGATAATCTTCGTATTCGTACCAATCCCTAAAATGAAAATCCTTAAATTTGTCGAAATAAATTGACGCCGGTCTGCTGTGCAAAAATACTTCTGCGTTTCCGTCTCTTACCGGTGCACCGTAGTAGTAGTCAGCCGAAATTCCTATACTCAAATTTCCCTTCTTAACCATATGTCTCTTATCTGCTTTGGCTTTTACCTCAAAGGAGGAGGGACGAAACTCTTCTACAGAAAACGATCCTGAAAAAACACCGTGTTCAAATTGAGCCGAAACTTGATATTCCCCAAGTCTCGATTCTTTCGGCAGGTTAACATCAAACCAAAAACCGCCAAATTCGCTTATTGTTTCTTCTCTTGTTTCTAAAACAGATCCCCTCGGGTCAGTAACGGTAACAGTTGCGGTTTGTTTTTTTGGCGGTGCCAAAGACCGACCCAAAGAGGACTCCCTAACAATGCCCTTTACGTGAACGGTATCACCCGGACGGTATAGTCCCCTGTCGGTGTGAATATATCCTCTTAATTGTATTTGAGTTTGACTATAGCTGGGCCAAACTCCGCTAAAGCTGTTGGTTGAGAGAGCTCCTACTAACAGAGCATTGACCATGGTCCAGTCTTGCTCGTAACTTACAAAAACATCCAATCTTTCGCTGTCATTTTCCTCTTCTTCATTGGCTTCTCTCAAAGCCTTAGCGCCCTTAACCTTATAAAGAGTTTCCTTGGGCGGAAGATATGCAATACCTAATTGATCAGTTATGCCTTTCCAAGTAACCTTTCCCTTTGAATTGCGAACACTAACCTGTGCGCCCTGAAGCGGTTTTCCTGTAGATAAACTGGTAGCCCAAACCAAGCCTCGACTCGGCGACAACTTAGTAACCACACCAATATCGGTAAAGTTTAATAATGCCTTTGAACAACCGTTTTCATAGCTGAAAACTCCGTTTTTAGCTTCAGGCGCACCTATTTCTATATAGTACATTCCCGGACCGGGTTGTTTCTTAAAAAGCTGGGCGGGATCAAAAGGATACTGATACCATAGGTTTTTTTCTTGGGCAATGTCGATGTTCTTTTTAACTGGTTTTAGGTTTGTTGTTGAAAAATCAACCGGCTGAAAATTCCACCAATCCAAGAGCGGATTCATCTTATGAAAATTGTTCGGTGTTATTTCTACCGCAGTAACTTTAATTTTGCTAACATTACGAGTCCAAATAGGCAGCACCGGACGTTTTAACTCAGCCACAAAATATCCCGATTCCGTAGATACCGTAGGAGCAGCATCTGATGTGCTAAATTCGGCGACAGCTTCTTTTTCTATATTCTGACCGAAGACATCTTTTTGACCCAAATCAATATATACTCTGTAAGAAGTATGAGCTTCCAGCATTGCAGCGCAACCGAGTCCTGAATCCTCACCTCCGAGCATGTGGCAATTCTCCGGAAATCCTTTTACAGCGGGTTCAATTCTAACAGCATATGGCTTTTCCGGAGGGTTTGTAAAATGTATCTCAAGTCTCAAATCTTCGGATGGAACAACATCATTACCGGTGGGCTTCATGGTTAGATATCGCATAGGACCGAAAGTATGAAACTCCAAGGTTATTTTTTCAGCTGTGCCGAGAGAGCCCTCAGATCCTCGAATATCCGCAGCACAAACAAAAGACCAGTCTGTATCCAAAGTCAGGTCTGTAGAAGGTACAACGCGATATGACTTCGATAATTTATCACTCTGTCCCTCCTCCAAAACTAGACGATGGGACGCCGAAGCAGTTTGGAAATCACATTTTTGAGATATCTGCTCAAACGGCACAGGTTGAGTAAAGGATACTCTTATAGCAGGTTTTGCTAAGGCTCTTTTCGGCGAACCCATCAGCACAAGTTCTCCTTCTATGCGCACTGTCTGAAATTTGAGTGTTTGTTTTGAATCGGGTTTTCTGTTGTCAAGAGACTTAACATTTGGAGAAAAGACAACGCTATATTCACTAGACAAGGCCAACTTCTGAGACGGTATAAATATTAAGGTCCTGTCATCCTTCCATAAAGCCTTTCCGTCAATTTTCGGAGAAAACTCCACTATACCGTCAGCGGGCTTTCCTATTTGTTTTTCATCAACTACCGGATGTGAAAAGGTTATAGTAACAACCTGCTCCTTGGACTCTTCGCCGGAAAAATCAACAGTAACAACCATAGGGTCGGATTGTTTCGCACAACTAGAAAAAAACAAAATACAAGCAACGAAAAACAAACAGTGCCTTTTAATTAAAGACCGTACAAATTTTACTGACATTTTATTGAACCTCTTATGTGATAATAACAAAATACGAAAATGATCCTTCGTCGTGTGTTTCTTCTATTCTGACATTCTACATCAATAGATAGATAATGCAATTGCAGAGGGGTGCCGTATGTGCACAAACCGACTGCACAAACCATTATCCCGGCCAAGCAAATGGCACAAAGTTCAAGTGTTATACAAGATGTATTTATTTGAAAACGTTACAATAAGAAGCAACCGGATAACAAACTATTTTTTTATTGCTTTAAGAACGGTATCCTTGTCCAATTTTTTGGTACAGAAAAACCAATCATAGCAGGTAAGATCTTTGCTTTCCATTCTTTCTTTTGCAACTCCGCAGGAACCGGCAGTTGGCACAATAACATCATCGCCGGGACGCCAGTCAGCAGGTGTAGCAATGGAAAACTCATCTGCTGTTTTTAATGCCTGAACTACCCTTAGCAACTCATCAAAATTGCGCCCCATGCTAAGCGGATAATAGATCATAGTTCGTACAATGCCGTTGGGATCTATCACAAAAACTGCACGCACTGCCTTGGTGTTGCTTTCGCCGGGTTGAATCATTCCGTAGGCTTTTGCCACTTCCATTGTAATGTCTTCTATAAGCGGGAATTTAACCTCAATATCCTTCATTCCCTTGTACTCTATTTTTTCCTTAATGGTACGAAGCCATGCTATATGGCTGTAAAGTCCATCCACCGAAAGCCCAACAAGCTTGCAGTTTAGCTCTTCGAACTTTGATTCAAGGTTTGCAAAAGTCATAAATTCCGAAGTACATACAGGGGTAAAATCGGCGGGATGACTGAAGAGAATTACCCATGATCCCTTATACTGTTCGGGGAAACGAATTTCTCCCTGTGTGGTAACAGCCTTAAAAGAAGGGGCCTTTTCGCCAATACGCGGCAATGCTTTTGCGTTTTGTTGTGAGTCTTCCATAGATCATCTCCTGTTTTTAGATTGCTGCAATTTGCAACAATGTATTAAATGAGAATATGCTTATAACACGGTTTTTTGGTTTTGCCGATACAAACTAAAAAAATTTGCAAATTTGGAATAACTCTGAGTATTGCGCTTCATAAATTAGAAAACCGCATTGTGCCGAACTGTGCGTCAAGGAGGAGCAACAAGTTCCATCAGCGCTTAGAACAATCGAGATGGTGCTGAGATATTTACGAGAAGCTAAACTTAGAGAAAAAGATCATCTTCTGCGTCATCTCGTTCTGTATCTGCAGGAGATCCTGCTTGAGAATCTGCCGATATTTTTTCTTGTTCTTCGGGTTTAACATATTGAGAGCGTTCGCCCGATCTAGAAACGTCAATCCATGTGTAGGATTTATCACGCACATCCAAATGTACAAAAGTTGAATTCGGATAGTACCCGGTGCCGGTTTTGGGAAGTGTCTTTAAAAATTCATAGAGCTCTTTGTTAGGAACATCCGCCACACGAAAATCAAGTGCATGCCCTAGACCGTGTTTGGAACGACTTTTCTTGGATTGCGGAGCTCTGTAACCTGAGACAATTTCAATTGTCTGTCCGGGATAGTGGTCGGCTGTTTTTTGAATCAATTGTATTAGTCTTGGATGAAGAAGCCTGTAGCGTTTTTTTCCCTTCCGATCTCTTGCCAATTTACTCAGTTCCAATCGACTCTGTTGATTTATTCGACCTTTTTTGTTGAACAATCTTAACGTAAGTCGAATGTTATTATGAACACGTACAAACCGAACAGCACCGGGACCGGCAGCTTTTGTTTTGGATGAGACAGAAGCTGATGCAGTAGGAATAAATAATTCCTGGCCTATTTTCAATGGAGCAGTCTTGTCAATTCTATTTCGTGCCGCAATCTTATCACCCGTGGTGTTATAAGCCCTGGCTATAAGCCATATGGATTGTCCCTGCTGCACGGTGTGCATTATTCCGCCTTTAACCGGTTTACCGCCCTCTATAGAGATTTGCTTTGTTGCAGATACTGGAAGCGCAAAATCCTCTTCCTGTAAGCCGGGAATGAGCAACGTTTTGCCGGCGGACAGTTTATCCGTCTTTGTCATCCTGTTTACGGTTAACAAATCCGCGACGGTTACTTTATGCTTTTTTGCAATTTTTAGCAGGGTATCTCCCTGTTTGATTGTATGTTGCTTAGCTACGCCGCTTCGCAGAACGTCGGGAATTATCAGATGGTCACCAATATCAATTATAGTGCCTTTTCCGATTCCGTTAGCATCCCGAAGGTCTCTTTGCGATACCCCATATTCGTTTGCTATTTTAGCGATCGAATCACCTTTTTTTACAACGTGAATTTTTTCTTCCGAAATTGCTACTGAGGTTAGAAGCAAGAAGGACAGGGGGATTGCAAAAACCGACAATGAGAGTTGAACTTGAGACTGCTTAACCAATTACCTAATTCCATCTTCAACGGTTCAATAAGAACACAAGCAAACAGTATTGTAGTGGCTTCCCGCAAAAGATGCAACCCCGCCAAACATGGACGGCAAAATGTGCACTTCTTAACGTCCGCGCCATTTTCGCTTGGCACCTGTGTCTATATGAACAAAGTTATTCTCAGAATAAGTTCCTACTCCCCCTTCATAATTGGCAATAAGCCATTTTGAAACCTCAACCGCCTCTGCCGTACTCAAGCGAAAATCCAAGGCATGGCCCTGTGTGTGCTTGCTCTCTCCTGCAACATTTCGTCCTTTTTTTGCTAAAGCATCATTGAATTTGGGCGATCTGTATGCAGAAATAATCTCTATTCTAGGAGATTGAAAGTGAACAGCTGCTGCAATTGCTGTCTCCAACAATTTTGCGTCCAATCTTTGAACAGTTCCGAATCCTCTGCACCTAAAGAGAAAATCCAATACATCTACCGAAATCGGACGTTTCTCCAGAATCGGCATGGCTTCTTTGGTATGAACGTTGAAAAGTGTAGTTAGCACTCTCGTAAACCCTTGTTTCTTTGAAGGATTCCATGGGGCAGGATAGTTCTTTTCGACCTTGTCAATAGCAGTAAACAAAGGTTTCGGTGCCAAAACTTTTTCTATTTCCATAATGTCCGTTGTCATAGGAGAATCAACCAAACGAACGGTTTTGTTTTCTTTTGATGCAGCTATAGACCCATCAGAAAAGGCTGATACATTGCCTGTCAAAACAACAACTTCCGCTAAAATAAATAGAAGCACTTTGCACATCGTTGCTCAGTTGTCGTAAATTTTGTCAAACATGTCCAGTTTCAAATCAATTCTCACGGGGGTACAAGGGGGTACATGGGACATTCACGAATAGACTAAAGCGCGAAATAAGCCTAATCGGTGATTTAGCTGACAAAGGCAAATTAACCTGTCCTCATTTTCTTGGCAGGTCCATTACTTCCAGAACCATGCAACGAATCCGCCTCGGCTCGAAAGCGGAATGTCGAGTGTATCGTTGGAGGAAACCGCGTCTTCTCGGCGATCCCATGCGTCGCCCTTGCCCGTGACGTCGCCGAGACGGATCGACTGCCAGGTGCCGGTTTCCAAGAAATCGAGGGATATTTTAAAGCTCATTGCATCGGCGCCGTTGAGCACGCCGACGAACCAGTTCGTTCCGGACCGTCTGGCAAACGCAGCAACCTTACCCGGTTCGCTTCCGGGAAGCACGATGGTTTCGTCCCATACGGCCGGTATGGCCTTCATGACATCGACCGCAGGATTGTCAACGTAGTCTCGCGGATGCCCTCCGTAGCAGAGGAACGGCGAGATAAAAACAATTGCCTGCGCCAACTCGTGCGCCCAGGTATTGCCCTGAAGCTCTGCAGCCGCATACACGGTCGGGGTATAGTCCCCCACACCTGCAACCGCGCGCGTGAAAGGCAAGATGGTGTCGTGCGGGGATTCGAGGACTCGACCGTACCGCGTCATCTGGTATTCGTGGCCGCGAATCGCCTCCCGCGTGAGCACGTTCGGCCACGTCCGTTCCATACCGCTGGGTTTCGCCGCGCCGTGGTAGTCGACCAAAAGCTTGTATTCGGCAGCGTCCTTCGCGCTATCCCAATACCAGTCGGCTATGCCGCGACTGCACGCCGGTACGAAGTCGATCTTGACGCCGACAATCCCGAGCTCGGCGGTCCGGCGGAAATAATCCCGTCGTGCGTTTGCATTCATGATTTCGTTACTGTTGACCCATAGCCAAACCTTGACGCCTTTTCCTGCGGCGTATTCAACGACCGACCGAAGCGAATTCCACGCGTCCGGCCAAGCTTTCCAACCGTCGTCGACAAGGTAGTACTCAAATCCGAGCTGAACCGTCCAGTCGACCCACTGATGCTGCTCCGAAAACACCGGCGCACCGGCCGCCATCCATTGCCAGGTTGATCGGCCGGGTTTGATCCAATCCTCGTTAGTCAAGGATGCATCCTTAGGCGGCGCCAAGTCCTGGACCAGCGTAGAATTGACGAGCGCCGTCAGGTCGTCGGCAATAACCGTAACACGCCAGGGTTGAACGACTTCCGCGTCCGTGGTCCAACCGGTTGCATCGGCATAGAGATAGCCCTCAAGCGCGCCTCCGTTGCCGACCCTAAGCGCCATGTCGCCGTAGTTCTTCACTGTTGACTCATTAATACTGACGTAGACCGAGCCCACCTTCGCAGTAACCGGCATCCCGTATCTCGCCGTCCCGAGCGTGCTGAGAGATTTGGTCCGATAATGCGCTTCGTAGCTCTGATCCTGCTCGGTAACCCACATTGTCGGGTCTCCTTCGAGCCGCCAAGTCGATCTTTCGGCTTCGACGCGCCTGCCCTGCTTTGCGGCCAATCGCAACCGAACACCCACGCCGTCGTCCGCGACATGTACATCCAAGGTATACGATTCGTTACCGCTCGTAACCGGAACCGACGCTGTATGGGCCTTGTTCACTGCGGTGGTATAGGCGCCGAAAAGCGGGTACTCCTCGTAGACCGAACCAATCTCAAATTCACCCAAGACGGCATTTCGGCCGAATTCGACACCGTCACTCAAAATACCGACCTCGGAGGGCGCGAGGACTTGGGTTCCATCGACAGTGATGCGGTATCGCAGCACTCCGTCCGTGGTCGAAAGCTCGACAAGAATACGGCCGTTCGGGCTGTCCACCGTATTGGGCGGTAATATGCGTTCCGTCTCGCTGTCTGAATCCGTATCTGTATCTGTATCAGTGTCCGAATCTGTATCAGTATCCGTATCTGTATCTGTATCTGTATCCGTATCAGTGTCCGAATCTGTATCAGTATCAGTATCCGTATCAGTGTCCGAATCTGTGTCTGTATCAGCATCAGTGTCTGTATCGGTATCAGTATCCGTATCAGTGTCCGAATCTGTGTCTATATCGGAATCGGCATCTCCGTCCGCATCGGAATCAGCGTCTCCGTCCGCGTCAGAATCGGCATCTCCGTCCGCATCGGAATCGGCATCTCCGTCCGAGTCAGAATCGGCATCTCCGTCCGCATCGGAATCGGCATCTCCGTCCGCGTCGGAATCAGCGTCTCCGTCCGCGTCGCCGCTGCTGTCACTATCCGTAGGTTGTTCTGATTGGTCCTCCGTCGAGCACATCGGCAGAACACCGACCGTCAACAACAATGATACTATTAATAATATTGTGTTTTTACAGCACATGCCGCCATCCTTTCTGCTGTAGATGATAAATCGATAACAATTTATGCCTCCTTTTTTTCCTATACAGTTGTGGCGTGCTGTTTTCAAAAAGGGGCGGATTTCACTGGAAAAATGGACATTTGAAAATCGGAAAATCGCAACCCGGGTGGGGAAAATCTCGGGTGGGGAAAATCAAAATCGCAACCCGGGCAAAATCGCAACCCGGGCAAAATCGCAACCCGGGTGGGAAAATCGCAAAAATCGGTGGGGAAAATCGGTGGGGAAAATCGAAAATCAAAAAATGAATTTTTTCATTTAAAAAACAGAAAAAAAAATGTTAACGAGTTGAAATGACAAATAAAGCACTACCATTTACAACTGAACAACTTTTAGAAATAACCAGAAATCATCCAACTCCGTTTCATATTTATGATGAGCGTGCCATTAGGGAAAACGCAAGATTGTTGAAACGCGCTTTTTCCTGGAATCCCGGCTTTAAAGAGTTTTTTGCTGTAAAAGCAACCCCCAATCCTTATTTGATAAAGATTCTTAGGGAAGAAGGATTCGGAACAGATTGCAGTTCTTTACCGGAGCTTCTTCTCTCTGAAAAAGTGGGAATTACCGGCGAAAACATTATGTTTTCATCGAACGACACTCCGGCAAATGAGTTTGTTGCTGCAAAGAAACTAGGTGCGATTATCAACTTAGACGATCTTTCTCATTTGTCATATTTGGAGCAAACGGCAGGTTTGCCGGATTTGATATGCTTCAGATACAATCCCGGACCGCTGAAAGAGGGAAATGCAATAATCGGAAAACCCGAAGAGGCTAAGTACGGATGTACAAAAGAACAGCTTTTTGAGGGATATAGAATTGCTCGCGATAAGGGAATCCGTCGCTTCGGTATCCATACCATGGTGGCCTCCAACGAGCGCAACGAGGAATATTTTAGGGAAACTGCTGACATTTTATTTTCATTAGCAAAAGAAATATCCCAAGCATTGGATATTAGATTTGAGTTTGTAAATCTTGGAGGCGGTATTGGAATTCCTTACAGACCGGAAGATAAACCTGTCGACCTTGTAAAAGTGGGTCAAATGGTAAAAGAGGAATACGACAAAACCATTGTCGATGCAGGTCTTGACCCAATAAAGATCTTTTGGGAAGTCGGACGAGTAATTACAGGTCCTTACGGGTATCTTGTATCCAAGGTGCGCCATATTAAAAAGACCTATAAAACCTATGTGGGACTGGACGCATGTATGGCAGACTTAATGAGGCCGGCGATTTACGGAGCTTATCATCATATTACGGCCGTAGGTAAATCCAATTCAAATGCACAAATCATCTGCGATGTAACCGGATCTCTTTGCGAAAACAACGATAAATTCGCCATTGACAGAACTCTTCCTCAGGTTGAAACAGGTGACATCGTAGTAATTCACGATACAGGCGCACACGGATATGCGATGGGATTTAACTATAACGGAAAACTTCGTTCAGCTGAGCTTTTGTTACGAGAAGACGGAACGGTTATTGAAATACGGAGAGCCGAAACAGTTGAAGATTATTTTGCAACGATTGACTTTAACCGTCTAGAATCCTTTTAATTTAACAATATAGGGATGTTTATGAGAGTTCTTGCTCAATACTTATTTGCTATTTTAATTGCGCTAACATCATGTACGCCGGTTACGGTTAAGATTGGCAGCTCTCCTCAACGTTCATCAGACACTGAAGACGCAAACCATGAAAATAATACAGATTCTTATGTAGATGTTAGTACAGACACAATATCTGATTCTGACGCTGATTCTGATTCTGACTCAGACTCTGATGCTGATGCCGATTCTGATATCGATTCTGACACCGATTCTGATTCTGAAGCTGATACTGATAGCGAATTTTCCGTTGATACTGAAACATATTGTATGGAGCCGCCTTGCAGCTCCACCGATACTGCTGATGCAGGTTTTTTTGATGATTAATAGAGTCGACAGATCAAAGGTGCAAACAACTCATTTCAGGGTAATATGTTTCGCTATTTGACCTGACAGGCGCATTTTGCTAACCTAGCTGTTCGGGAAGTTTCAAAAAGGTGAGAAACAAGTGACAACTCGGATTGAAGTAGCCGGAGAAACCAATGTGGGAATGAAACGAACCCACAATGAAGACACATATTCTATTATAAAAGAAGAAGACCTCTTTGTGGTATGCGACGGCATGGGAGGGCACGCTTCAGGAGAAGTGGCCAGCCAAATGGCGGTTGAAACCCTAAAGTCGTTTTTTAAAGACACCAGGGATGATCCGGAAATGACCTGGCCGTATAAAATGGATCGTTCAAGGCGATACCAGGAAAATCGGATCATTACAGGTATTAAGCTGTCCAATTTGCGAATTCACGAAGCCTCCAAACGAGAATCAAAGTATGCGGGCATGGGAACCACCATTGTCGGTGCATTTTTCGTGGACGAAGGTGTTTATCTATCCCATGTAGGAGACAGTCGTATTTATCGAATAAGGGAAGGTGTAATCGAACAAATTACAGAGGATCACTCTCTTCTCAACGATTACATTAAAATGAAAAAGCTGTCCCCAGAGGAGATTCAAAATTTCCCTCACAAAAACGTTATTGTTCGTGCTCTCGGAATGAAAGAGTCTGTAAAAGTTGATACTTTTTTTGAAACACCGCATCCGGGAGATACCTATCTACTGTGTACTGACGGGCTTTCAGGAGAGGTTGACGATCCGGAAATGCTGAGCATCTTTCTTCAAAATCAGTCAAATCTTCAAAATGCCTGCCATCAACTCATTGAGGCAGCCTGTCGTAACGGCGGCCACGATAACATTACGGTGGTGCTTGTCAGAACTCCTTAACAATAGGCTGTTAGAACAATGAAGAGCGGACCCAAAACCGCTAAGACACAGCGTCCGTCTTCAAAATTTCGCTTTCTTAAAGCTTATACAACAACTTTTGTAGTTTTGTTTTCTTACCTATGGCTAAGTTTTAAAGGTCGATTTGTCAACGAAGAATCTTTAGAAGAATCCAGGACAGCTCTTAACAAAAAAAACGCTAAAAGAATTGAAGACACTATTTTGTCTATTCAAGGTCTTTTTATAAAAGTCGGTCAACTCTTCAGCATTATGACAAACTTTTTGCCTGAGGAATTTCGATTGGGATTAAAGAACCTTCAGGATGCTGTTCCTGCTCGACCGTATGAGCAAATTGAGCAGCGCATTATCGAGGAATTCGGCAAGCCCCCTGACGAAATTTTTGCTTCATTCAACAGAACTCCGATAGCCTCTGCTTCTTTGGGTCAAGTTCACGAGGCAGTTACTGCGCAAGGTCTAAGAGTAGCCGTTAAGGTACAGCACATGGATGTGGATTCCATGGTGTACGCTGATTTAATTACCATTAAACGCATTATAAAAATCGTTAAGTATTTTCTAAAAGTGCGAGGCTTGGATAATTTCTATCAAGAAATTCGTTCCATGATCCTAGAAGAGCTGGATTTTACTTATGAAGCTTCGCATATAGAAACCATTGCTAAAAATTTTGCAAATGATGATACCGTTCTTCTTCCCAGAGTAATCAAGGAGTTTTCCAGCTCTAAAATATTAACAATGGAATTTTTAGAAGGCTTTAAAATAACAGACCTCAACGCCATGAAGGCAGCCGATATAGATCCCGAAGAAACAGCCAAGCGCGTAATAACAGCATACTGCCAAATGATTTTTGTCGACGGAATTTATCACGCAGATCCCCACCCTGGAAACATTCTCGTCCAGAAATCAGGTCGGATTGTGTTTTTAGATTTCGGTGCGGTAGGACACTTATCAGAAAAAATGCGCAAAGGAGTAAGCTCGTTTCTTGAAGCCATTATAAAAGCAGACGAAACACAATTGTTGTCTTCCCTGGAAACGATGGGATTTTTGCGAACAGGATCAAACCAGTCTGAAGCTGCGACAAGAGTAATTGAATATTTTCACCGAAGGTTTCAAGAAGAGATAAAATTGGAACATTTTTCTCTGTCATCAATAAAAATAGATACCCACAAAGGTTTTGAGTCCCTTGCCGATATTCGCAAAATGGACATCGGAATAAGAGAGCTGTCATCCGCCTTTCACGTTCCCAAAGAATGGGTACTGCTTGAAAGAGCACTGCTTTTACTGGCGGGAATCTGCACTCATTTGTCTCCCGAACTCAACCCGGTTTCAATTGTTCGTCCGTATCTCGAAGAGTTTGTATTCGGCAAGGATCGCGATTGGACTGAAATGCTGTTTAACATGCTTCAGGAAAAAGCTCTGTCAGTAATATCATTGCCCGGAATGATTGAAAAAACCCTAAATCGAAGCTTGGCCGGACAGGTAACATTTCAAGTGGGAGGACTGTCCGCCGGAGTAGAGCGTCTATATGCCGCGGGCCATCAGTTAATCTTTGCACTGTTCGCCATAGCATCAGGAGGAGTATCGCTCTTCTTCTACAGCAGAAACGAAATGGACAAATCAGAAACCGCAGCTTACACAACGCTGGTATTCGGAGGTCTGATATTGCTATCCATGCTAAAAGCCAGACGCTTTAGGCTACGGAAATAAATCATACGTTAAGCGTTCCAGCTCAACGGATTGGAGTCGTTTAGTCTCTCGTATGCGGTAATGTAGCCTGCCACCATGTTCTCCAGGGACCAGTTTTTTCGGGCTTCTTTCATTATTCTTCTTAGTTCGGTTTCCCAGACTTGGGGATTTTTGCGAAATACCCGATGATAGCGCAGAGATTGGGTTAGCCCCCACCACAGAGCGGTTGAGTTGTAGTCTTGAAATAGAATTCCGTTTCCTATGTTTTTGGGCGCTCCTGTAAGTTTGAGGCTTAGCGGTTCAATTTTGTCGGCGTAGCCTCCGGTGTTGCGGTTTGTGGCTGTGGCACCGTAGAGGTTTCCTACCACATCTATTTGTCCGAACGGTTCATAGAGTGACGCACCGAATACGTCAGATGCTGCTGCGTAGCCCAACATGCAGAGTTCATCGGAAAAGCCCCTGTATGCTATCTTTCCCTGGGAAGCGCACGCGATTCGGCCCATGATTTCGGCATGTTTAAACTCGCCTGTTACAGAATCCCCTACCACCGCTATTTGCACATCCGGGTTTTCTATTACAAATTGCAGGGCAATATCCTCCAGCAGCTCTATTCCTTTTTGAACGGGATCCAATCTCGAAGGCCAGAAAAATAAAATTGCGTTGGGATCTATTTTCAAACCCATCTGATGTTGAAACTTATGCAAATTAGATCGCTTAGCCCTGACCACAGCATCGTTGGGACCGTAACTGACAGCCAATCCGGGAGAATCTATGTCCGGATTTTCTTCTTGGTTTTCCGGATATATGTCCGGCGAAATTCCATTGGGAATAACCCATGCTTGGTTAACTCCGAACTTGGCCTTGGTTTCCATTCTGACACTGTGCGGAATAAACGGTCTGTCAATAAAATGATCTTGAACAACCTCTTTTAAAAATTTCTTACCCACATAGGTAACAATTGAGGCATCTTTAATCGCTGTTGCCTGGGAATCCATGCAGTCGCCCTCGTACGTTCTATTTATGTATAGGAAGCGATGAAGTCGATCCAGATTAATACCGTAGAACATACTCAGCGGAATATCGGAGGTGTGCGTGTTGTGAACAGTATGAATAAGAGGAATTCTACGCAACCCGGCATAGGCCGAAACAGCGCCTCCTGCCATCCAATCGTGAGAGTGAATTATGGCTCGACCTTCGTATCGTCCTCTAATTTGTTTTAGATAATTGTTTACTATCTGCCGTTGAAATTCAGCGGCAGTTTCCTTTGGACTTCCTTGGTAGGCGTTCCAATGGTTTTCAAAAATCGAAGAAGTTACCAGATGAACATGTTCTTCTGTCAGATTGTGCCTGCTTCTAATCCATTCAGATTCAGACAGCTTGGACTCCTGCTGAAATCTTCGTTTAAGGTTAAGCGTAATCAGGTGCACAGGAATCTTTCGTTCCTGAAGTCCTTTGCACAAGGCGGACACAACCTCGCCCATACCTCCGCTTTTTCCGGAAACAAACTGCGCAAGCTCCCCCATGCCTTCTTTGGGCAGTTTACCCGTTTCAGGAGAAATAATAATCACGGGCGTTTCCTGTCCTTTTTTTAACACATTAAAAGTTCGAATAGAGTTTTTAAGATTATCCAGATTTCGCGTTAAAAGATAGGTCGCAGCAGCCACAGAGCCGTACGGACTAAAATACTGGTGAACCGCGTGGTCTGCTTCCCGTCCTTCGTGCAAGTAATATAAATGATCAGACGTTGTCAGATTTCGCCATTTTTTAAAAAAGACATGTCCGGCGTTTCGAGCACCGTTTTCAAGAGCTTGAATGTCCTGGAATAGTGCGTGTTGAACCGCGCTTCCCAGCCATCCGTGAGTATCGCGATTCTTGTCTGCCCACGATGAGGTGGCTAAAGGATGAATGTCAGCCATCGGACATTCCGCCTCTTCAAACCGGTCTGCAATTTCGGTGGGATTGGCAAGTATAATATTGGGGTGCCTTGTCAAAGCATGACCAAGACTTCTCCAAAAATCAAAAATTCCGGTATCCGCCCACATATGTTCGCCGATGTGTTCATAATCATATCCGAGAAGTACCGCTTCTCCGTCAACTCTTCCGATACTGGATGCATAATCATCGGCAGTTATGTGCATATGAGGAAAACGAAATGCAATATCATCGCTAAGATTTCTGTTTCTGGGCAGAACTATTAGATTTCGAGGTCGGCCGTTTCTTCCTTTTGCTTTAAAAACAGCATTGGGTGAAATGAGGCCGCCGTCTTTGGGCATGTACATATCGTCCCGTTGTTCACAAAGGATTGCTCGATATCCCATATCTGCCACGACATTTGCAACATCGTTATTATACATCAATTCTGTATTGCGAAACGAAGTCGGACGAACGCCGAAAAGCGCTTTCATTTTCTGCCTATGCAGAGCGACCTGATCTATGAACTCCCTCTTTTTAACATCAGCAAACAGACCGCTTAGAGAGTGATAATAAGTTTCCTCCAAAAATTCGACCTGGTTGTGTTCAAGTCCGGCCGAATATAATTCTTGCAAAGCCTCGATAACCCTTCGGTCATATTTTTCGGCCTGTTCAAGAAAGGTACCCGAAAAACTTAAACACAATTTAAACGAAGGACAATCCTTAACAACCCTGGTAAACATCTGTGTGGCCGGAACATAATTCTTTTCGGATACTTTCTTAAATACCTCCTGGTTTTTTTCTTCCCAGAAAAAATAGTCTGTGTCCGGATGAAGCCTAAAAGGCTGATGAAGCTGAAAATAGAATGTAACTATCGGCATGCGCTGTTCACCTTATTTGGAGCATATGCGTTTCACAATGAAAGTCGCAAATCATAAATGTAAATATATAGAGGATTTATTTTACTAGACAAGAAACTAGCGACATTTAGAAAGAAATATAATGTCAGTGTGCAATGAATTTCGTTTGTAAGTGCTCTATGCTCTGTTATTTAGGCACAATCTATTACTCCTATGCATTACATTCCACACATAGGAAACCGTTGTTTTTGAACAGTAATATTCTGCGTGTTTTTTGGCTTTTTAATTTAATAACCTTATTCTTGCGTTACGGTTCCGCTTTTGTGCGGAGAAAAATTCTGCTTTTGCAGGGTACGGAGGTAGTAAGATTCTCATGAAAAAAACAGCATTATCTGTATTTTCAATAGTTTTTATTCTTTTAAATCAAATTTTAACAGTACAAGCCGAAGAATCACCTCGTTTTCCAATTTTGTCCATTGCTCCTGAATTAGGATATCAGTTTTTGGGAAAGAAAACCCTCGAAGACACCTACCGCACCTCTGTGGGACCGAGGCACGGAGCCGTAATAAAGGCGCACGTTGATATCGGCGGAGATAAATGGGGACTCGAAATCGCACCTCTTTATGCTTGGCAAGGAACAAAAAATGAAATGGGTGCTCTGAATGCCTTTGGAGGCGAGGTAACAATGGTCTATAGATTTAAGAAGGGCGCAGCTTATCCCGGAGTAGGACTCGGCTTTCACGCGACTTATCTATTTCCAAACGATAAAGTACAACACGGTTTGGAGCTAATGGGAAGAGTTCCTCTAGGTCTAACATGGTACTTTTTGAAATATATAGGACTAGTAGTTGAAGGAGGCTTTTTGTTCGGAGCCACCGGAATACGTTTTAAAAATGATTCCGCAGTGCCTGAATTTCAAGCTCTCAATGAAAACACAGAGTATGCTTTTACAATGGGTTTTGACCTGATGATAGGTCTGAGATTTCCATAATTGGTATTCACACCTGATTACATCATTTGTTTTCCAAGCTGGATTCCCGTATTAGACACAAACAATCTTATGGCAATGGCCAGAAGAATTATTCCAAAAGCTTTCTTGAGAATTTGAATGCCGGTATCTCCAAGAATACGCTCAAAAATATGGGTAAAACGAAGTACAAAATATACAAAGACCATATTTAAAATAAGGGCTATTAAGATTTCAGCTATCTGGTATTCAGCTTTAAGAGAAATCAATGTTGTCATGGAACCGGCGCCGGCAATAAGAGGAAATGCCACCGGCACTATTGCTGTACTTTTGGTTTGATCATATCGAAAAAGCTCGATGCCGAGCACCAATTCAATACCCAGAAAGAATAAAACCAGAGAACCGGCAATGGCGAAGCTGGAAACATCTACTCCAAAAAGATTGAGCAACGGCTCACCCAAAAACAAAAAGGCCAACATAAGTCCAAACGCCGCTACGGTAATTCGAAAAGGAGAAAGACCGTGTGTTTTGGATTTAATATCTAAAATAACAGGAATAGATCCGGTAATATCGATTACCGCAAACAAAACCATAAAAACTGTAATTATGTCGGTAATGTTAACTATGTGAAAACCTCTTAATCTATTCTACTTCAGGTTTAGAACTTTGACGATAAATTTCCCCACCAAATTTCCCCACCCGAAATTTCCCCACCCGGGTTGATATTGCCTGTCGGATGAAGGCGGGTGTGGGATGAAATGTGGGATGAACTGGTGTGGGATGAAAAGTGTGTTGAAAATAGGATACATCACTGTGAATAAGATACACAGGTCAGAACAAGCACTCAATAAAGTCACTTGGTTGCTGGATGGTACGAAAAGTGCTTGAAGATTCCAGTAGAGCCAATTGGCGGCTTCATATGTAAATCGAAACGAAAGGATTCTTGATGTCTAGAAATATAATTTGTATCCCATTTTACATGGGAACGACGATCGCGATGACCATATCAGGGTGCATGTTTGTGTCCGGCGAGGATTGTTCTTACCAAGACTACTGCCGCGGTGACCTACTGTATGCTGCAGAGGGTCCGGCGGAATGGAGCAACGATTGCATCGAATATATATTGGAGGACTGTGCCGAGACCGGCAGTGTTTGTCAGGAGTACAAGGACGGTGCCGTTTGCTTGTATCCGGAAATATCATGTAACCCGGGCGTGCAAGCGTTGTGCGATGGAGATTTCGTCTATCGGTGCGATTCAAATACTAATGCCGCTGTAGAAAGGGAATCGTGTGCAGAAACAGGACGCGTATGCAGAGAGTATACCGATGGAACCGGCGACACTGCGGGCTGTTTCTATGAAGGAATCATCTGTGAGTCCCGCAGCGAAGCGACTGCGATGAATGATGTATGCGATGATAATTTCGCCTATGTATGCGATCCGGACGCTGATATGGCATTTAAACGAACCGACTGTAGAGAAACCGGCGAAATGTGCGTTCAGGTCGAGGGATGGGGAGCCGTGTGCACCATAGCGTGTACAGAAGAAGGAGAACGTAAGTGCAACCCATCCTCAACGATAATCATTCGATGCATCAATGGCGGATGGATTCCGGAAGAGTACTGCGAATACGGCAGCCTCTGCGAAGCGGTTGAGCAAGAAGGTGTAACGGAGCCCCACTGCGTTCAGGAATCGTGAAAAAATAAATTTCAAATTTCCAGGCAATCGTCCCTCCGGATCAGTACAAACCAAATGATAGTGATTGGAAAGCACCGCAACGGGGTGTGGGATGCGAAGTGTGGGATGCGACAGGGTGAGGGATGCAAGGTTTGTTGACATTTACCCCCCATGTAAACTAGGCTGAGGGCAGATGGATTTTGTCGCATAAAAAACTAAGAGAACCATAAATTTGAGTTTTTAATCAAGAGGGTATCGGTATGCCCTAAGATAAGGATTATTGTCATGACAGAAGATAATTTTTGGGACTATTTTTATGAAATTTTTGAAGATTTACCTCGCCAAGGTCCCGGCGCATTTGAAAGTACAAAGCATGCATTGAGGAGCATTCCCACACTGACAAAAGAACATCGCATTTTGGATATCGGCTCGGGAACCGGAACACAAACCTTTGATCTCGCCGCACTGACCGACGCTCAAATTGTTGCGGTAGATAATCACCCTCCTTTTATAAATGCTATTGCACATCGTTCCGCAGAACTTGGGTTTGGCAACAGAATAGCAGCAACAATAGGTGACATGGCTGATCTAAAATTCCCCAACGGATCTTTTGATGTTGTATGGTCAGAAGGCGCTGTTTTTATAATCGGTTTCTCAAAAGGACTGGCTGATTGGCATCGATTAGTAAAAAGCGGAGGCTATATGGTAATCTCTGAATCCTGTTGGTTAAAGGAGAATCCGCCCGCCGAGTTGTTAGAATTTTTTACCAAAGAAGGTGCCGATATAGAAACTATTGAATCTCGAAAATCAGCAATTTCCGCAAACGGATATCATCTGATTGACAACTTTGTGTTACCCGAAAAAGGCTGGAGGGAAAACTATTATGCGCCCATGCTTAAAGTGCTGGATCGATTTAAAAACAAATATTTCGACAATCCGGACGCTCTGGCAGTAGCATCAAGGTGTCAACATGAGATCGACCTGTATGAAAAATATTCTGAGTACTACGGTTATGTCTTTTTCGTAATGAAAGTATAGTTTTCTAAGTCGACAAGGTCTTCTCTCTTGTCTCTACTGCACAGCTAAATAGTTTCCATCTCAAAACGCCCTTTTTTGATGCTGCCGGGGTGTAAGTTGACGAACGAGTATGTATGATTTTACTATGTTACGCAGTGAGAAGACCGATGCCGCTTACGGGAAAGAGTACTTCTGAAATGAAAACTATCTAAGGAGCAAGGCAATGCAGCTTTGGTAATTGGTTAAATATAATGAGTTCCTATAGAAAACGAACTATCTTTTTTTCAGAGAGCATTACCGAAGAGGAATGGCACTCTCTAAAAACATATATTATCAACAGATTAAAGAAACTAAGTGCCGAAGATGTCGTTAATAAAGGCAATGCTGTTTTATTTAAAGGAACAAGATATTGGGACGGCCGAAATATTCTAAATTGTATTTCATCAGGAACGATAACGTTCGATTTTCAAAAAAAAATCATTACATATAATATTTCTTTCTTTCATCAGTTAATGCCCGGCTTGGTTTTGTTAATTCTATGTATCACATTAGTGGTATTGTTTCCTGTTGTGAGAAATGCATTTTTTGTATTTTTCTGTTTGGGAAACCTTCTCATCATACTTGTATTGGATTGGTATATAAGAGATCAGTTCAGTCAATTCATACACAACTGCATAGCCCATACATCCGTTTCAAAATTCAAGAGCGACAAAGCTGTTTGATGGTAAAAAACACGCAAAAGCAACCTTCTTTTTCTAAATATCTATAGGTACTCAATAGTTAGTTGAACATAACTCTAATATCGGGCATTGTTTTGCCGGATAAATATTGTGGAGAGGTTGCGTTAATGAAAAAAGCTTTAATTACCGGTGTTACCGGACAAGACGGATCCTATTTGGCAGAACTTTTGCTCAACAAAGGCTATGCTGTTTATGGAATAAAGAGAAGATCTTCACTCTTTAATACCCAACGAGTAGATCATTTCTACCAAGACCCTCATGCTGAAGACAGACGATTTGTTATGCTTTACGGTGATCTCAATGACGCATCCAGTTTAAATCGCATTATCAGAGAGGTTTGTCCTGATGAAATCTACAATCTCGGTGCGCAGTCTCATGTCGGTGTTAGTTTTTCTATTCCGGAATATACCGCAGAAGTAACCGGCTTAGGTGCTGTAAGAATACTCGAATCAATTAAAGAAACCGGTGCGAAAATTAGATTCTATCAGGCTTCGTCGTCTGAGCTGTTCGGAAAAGTAGAAGAAACCCCTCAATCGGAGAAGACCGCTTTCAGACCGCGCTCTCCCTATGCCTGCGCAAAAGCCTATGCATATCATATCACTGTTAATTACCGAGAATCCTATGGGCTTTTCGCTTCCAACGGGCTCTTGTTTAATCACGAATCGCCGCGCCGAGGAGAAACCTTTGTTACCAGAAAAATTACCCGAGCAGTTGCCAATATTAAATTCGGGATTCAAGATAGATTATATTTAGGCAATTTAGAAGCAAAACGGGACTGGGGATTTGCAGGAGACTATGTCGACGCCATGTGGAGAATTCTTCAACATGATGAACCGGACGATTTTGTAATAGCCACAGGTGAAACACGTTCTGTAAGAGAATTCTGCGACGCTGCCTTCGAAGAGGCCGGCATGCCTCTAGAATGGAAAGGTCAAGGAGTCAACGAAACAGGAGTATCCCAAAATGACGGACGTGTTCTGGTGGCAGTAGACCCCAGATATTTCAGACCCGCAGAAGTCGATTTATTGTTGGGCGATTCCTCAAAAGCAAGACGCATTCTGGGATGGGAACCGAAAACAACGTTCAATGAACTGGTAAAAATGATGGTCGACTCAGACCTCGAATCGGTCCGCAGAACAGTTGAAGGCATAGACCCCTCAAGGGTAAACATAAACGCCCACCGCGAAGACTAGTTGCCGCTTCGCGAATCAAGAATTCTTTCCTCCTGTATAATAAGAACCGTCATGAAGGTTTTCATTCAGATTCTTTAACAGCCAGTTCTTTCAAACGTGACAGTAGAGAAAGGGCTTCGATGGGTGTAACCCTGTCCAGATCTATTTCTTTTAGAATTCTCTCTACTTCTGACGGCGTATATCTTGTGAACAATTCCAATTGACGAGAAGGTTTTCCTGCTGTCTTTTTTGTTTTTTCGGGCATTCCTATTTGCAGTGGGCGTTCTTCCTCTAGTCCTTTTAAAACTTCGCGAGCTCGTTGAATAACTAGCTCGGGCAGTCCCGCCATTTTTGCCACCTGAATTCCGAATGACCGGGAGGTTCCTCCCTCCACTAATTTTCTCAAAAAGACAACTCCTTCGCGATATTCCTGTGCGGCCACATGATAGTTGGCTGCATGATTTTTAACTTTTGCAAGGTCAACAAGCTCGTGATAGTGGGTAGCAAACATTACTTTGCAGCGCGAAACATCGTGTAAATATTCTCCCACCGCCCATGCTATGGACAAGCCGTCGTAGGTACTTGTACCTCGTCCTACTTCATCTAGAATTACAAGACTCTTTTTCCCTGCCAGACGCAAAATTTGGGCGGTTTCGTTCATTTCGACCATAAAGGTCGAGGCTCCTTTTGCAATATTGTCCGAAGCCCCTACCCTTGTGAACAGTCGGTCACACACTCCTATACGAGCTTTAGCAGCCGGTACAAATGAGCCCATCTGAGCTAGAATGGTTATCAACGCGGTTTGGCGCATTACCGTTGATTTCCCGGCCATGTTAGGTCCGGTAATAATAAGCAGTCGTTCTCCGTCCGGGTCTAAAAGCGTATCGTTGGGCACAAAGGGAATCGCCGGTTGCAGAGCTTCTACAAGGGGATGTCGACCTTCCTTAATGTCTATAATTTCGCTGTTATCTACTTCAGGTCGCACGAAATCCCTTTGAACCGCTGTTTCTGCCAAGCCCGCAGCGCAATCTATTTCGGCAAGACGCATGGACAAGCGAAGCAATCTCGGCACGTGATCCTTTAATTCTTCTGATAAAACAGCAAACAGATCCGCTTCCAATTCTTTTCTGCGCTCATCAGCGGTAAGCACCTTTGCTTCCCATTCTTCTAGTTCGGGGGTGATAAATCTCTCTCCTCCGGCAAGCGTCTGCTTTCGAATAAAATCATTCGGCACATTTTTGAGATTGGCTTTTGTAATTTCAATGTAGTAGCCGAAAACCTTGTTGTAGGCGACCTTTAAAGAAGAAATGCCGGTACGATTGCGCTCTCTGGTTTCGAGATCCGCTATAAACTGCTTGGCATTTTGTACGGTATCTATCAGGTCATCGAGATTTGAGTTAAAACCTTTTCTAAAAATTGCGCCTTCCGTTCGACTTGCGGGCGGATCATCCACAAGGGCCGCGCTTAGAGCGGCTGCTAGGTCTTCGGCTCGGTCCAGCGGTCCGCCCAATATTTCTTCTGTTCCCGGCATGGAACAGGAAGTCAGCAGGTCGTCAAGTTCGGGAACTGCAAAAAGAGCTCCTCGCAGGACTCCCAGATCTCTCGGAGATGCGGCTCCCAAACCGATGCGAGCAGCCAATCTTTCTACGTCACCAATCCTGGCGCATACTTCGTTGATATCTTTGCGGAACCTACTGTCTCTAACAAAAAGCTCAACACGATCGAGCCTACGTCTTACAGCTGCATGATCGACCAGCGGGTAGTTAATCCATTGACGAAGCAATCGGCCTCCCATACCGGTACGGGTTTTGTCCAAAAGCCACAGTACCGAGCCTTTCTTGCCGCCGGATGCTGTCTGGGTAAGTTCCAAATGAGCCTTGGCTGTTTCATCAAGAATAAGATAATCAGAAATATTATAATGAAAAAATCTTTCAACAGGTAATGTCGACTTAGGTCTCGTATTGCTTACATATGTAGCAGCCGCTCCGGCCGCCCGCGCAAGCAGAGGCGCTTCTGCAAAAATTGAATCGGTCTCTTCTTGCCCGAAAATAGAAACGAGCATATCGCGTGCTGCTGTTGCCTCAAAGATCGCATTGTCTGCCTTAGTAACAAAACATCGAGACAACAGAGAGCCTATCCCTTTTAGAGTTTCATGATACGCTGAAGGAATCAGAATTTCTCTCGGTTCCAGTCGAAATATCTCTCCGGCCAGCGTGCCGGCTCCTGTTACAACAGTACCCTTAAATTCAAAAGTCGAAATATCCAAGACTGCTACAGCAAACGTAGAACTATTGTCATCTCCGCTCGGCAAAACAGCGGCCAAAAAATTATCTGCCTTAGCATCAAGATTCTCCTCATCAAGCACAACTCCGGGGGTAATTACCCTTACCACCTCTCGCTTAACAAGACCCTTAACTTTGGACGGATCTTCCATTTGGTCACAGATTGCAACCTTACAGCCGTGTTCTATAAGCTTTGAAACATAGTTCAATGCGGCATGATGAGGAACACCGCACATCGGTATGGGATCAGGATCATTTTTATTTCTGCTTGTAAGGGTTAAATCCAAAATCTCAGAGGCCGATATCGCATCTTCGAAGAACATTTCGTAAAAATCACCCATGCGGTAAAACAAAATCGCATCGGGATATTGTTCTTTTACCGACAAATACTGTCGCATCATGGGTGTAGTTGAAGGATCTTTAGATGGTGCACGAGACATGATGGGGCTTATAGCACGACCGAAGGATTTTTTGTACCTGCTATCATTAACCTTAGCAAATTCTAAAACAATACCAAACCCAAACCGGCCCAAGCTCTGATAATCGGGTTTTCGTAGAGCGGCTCGTTATCAGATAGCTTTTGCACTTCACTTTGCAAGGCTGCAGCTTCCATCCCTCCCGCAATTTTTAAAGATACCTTTGAATTTAGCGGAATACGCAGATCCAATCCCAAACGAAACACCAAGTTCCAAAAAGAATAGTCACTTCTTTCGTACTCTTTTGAAGAAACCATTACCGATTGTGAGCCTGCTCTCACCTGTAACGAAGGTCCTAGTCTAATCTTGTTAATTCGGCCGCCGATATAGGTATTAAAAAGAGCACCCATTTCATATCCCGAAAAAGAAAATTTCTCACTCTCACCAAGAGGACCTGCAGCAGCACTCAGGCCGATTCCCAAAAACCAAATGTTGCCTACAAGACGCTCGGCAAAAACGGCACCGCCGGCATACATATTTGGTCCTTTACCGAGTACCGCTCCGTAAATGTAATGACCCTCAACTATTAGTTTCCACAACGACTGCAAGGTCTCTTTTTCTGAAGGAGAAACAGCAACCTGTTTTTTTACCTCGTCAACCAGTTTTTTTATCGGTTCCGGCTTCGGTTTTTCAGGCGGTTCAAACATATAAGCTGTTCCCAAAAGCTCTCCGGCAGTCAGCGCCAAGCTCTCTTCAGAACTGCCGCTCAAATCTTCTTCGAATAAACGAACCAGTGCTCTCCCCGTATCCAATACAACTACCTGAAGCAAAAGAACATTGTCAGAGGATTCCGTAAGCCACATGGCAGCAACAGCATTATGACGACTCATTATCGGTTTCAGTTGCTCTATCTGACGATTAAGAGACATGTTGCCGAAATCTTCCCCTGCCAAAGAAACCCTATGAATATTAAAACCGTCAATATTAAGTTTTAAATTAACCGCAAATCTATCTTCTCTAAGTCGAGCATCTTCTGTTTTTCCCACATTGACTACAAGCACAGTAGGAACAACACCTTGAGCGTTTTGTAAAGCTTCAGAACTAAAACTAATCAAATGAATAAGCAAAACAGCAAAATACCCGTACTTTCTGAAGTAGCACAACGGTATACCCGATCTATAAAAAGACAAACATTTTAATATATTACAAAAATACAAACTAAGCGTCAGCCTCCCCAAAACCCCATTCCGCCAATATCTTTCGATAAGTCGCAAAGATAATACATTACTATCCGGAATTCTTATGGTTTTCTTTTGCGGCAAAAGTTGCTCCTAAATCATTCCTGTTTTTACAATACATGAGAGCTTTCAAATTCAAAAGGTTATGTATAATATTTTCATATGACAGAAACGAGAAAAGCAGCACTTGTTTTTGGGGCGGCATCTTCGTTAGGAGCTGCTGTAAGCTGTGCTGTTACCCCAAAAGACTATGATTACCTACTTTTAGCTGCACCGGGCAGTGAGCGTCCTGCCGTCTCCGCTTTGATATCCGGCATGAAAATGCCAAGAGAATCAATTCGAATAGAAGAGACCGACATATCAGCTCCGTCGACAGGTCTTTCACAAACCGCCTTCAATATTATGGATAAATGCGAAACCGACATTTTCCACATAGCAAGCCGTTTGGATCGCACCTTATCCGCTTCGGCAATTTATGAGCATAATGCGCTTGCTTTGTTAAAAATTTTAGAAATAGGACGGACGATAAAGCAAGTAGGATGTATTACCGTAATTACAGATGTCGGCCTTTCAGGGGACTATCCCGGCAAATTTAGCGAAAGCTGGACAGATGTAGGACAAACCCCCTTTGATGATGTCGACAAGTCGAGCTTGCAAATAGAAAAACTCTGCCTGGAACAAGAAGATTTGCCGATCATAAGAGCAAGAACAGGTCTGTTGTTATCAAATCCCGAACAGCTCAAAAAAACAAAAGGAAGACAATCTTTATCTGAAACGCTATTAGGCTCGGTAAAATGGCTGTCAAAGCTGCCGAGATTCATTACCCTCCCCTCCGCCGTTGCGCAAGGATGTCTGGCACCGATAACGCCGACGGATTGGGCAGCAAAAGTTCTCATTCATATGGCATCCCAAAAAAAGGGAATAGGAGCGGCCCACCATTTGGTAATAGACCCCAAACCGCCCATGGAAAATCTGCTGCGAATGGCGGCAAACCAGTTGGGAGGAGCACAAATAAAAGGCGGCCTTCCGGTGAACCTAGTAACAAAACTAGGGCTGATACCGGGTCTAAAAGAAACCGCCCGCCGAAACGCAGATCACCTAGCCTCATGGTGGACCCCCCACAGATATTGCCTCTCCCAAAACGACCTTGATACAACAAGAACAAAAGCCCTGCTATCGCCTGAACTGCAAATTCCACAATGGAATGATGTTAAAGATTTGGTAAGGTAGTTTTCATCCCAAATCGAAGAACGTTCCCTCAATGTAACATAACCTTCTCAACCATGTCGCAAGAGGTTCCCGTGTATGACGATGACCTTCTCAACCATGTCGCAGAACGTTCCCTCAATGTAACATAACCTTCTCAAGCATGTCGCAAGAGGTTCCCGT
>CAYWLQ010000018.1:0-46702 GCA_964458775.1 uncultured Myxococcales bacterium
TATTCGGCTTTTCGCACTATTAAAAAGCGCTCTTCGTCAAATTCTCCTATGTAGCCCGAATTGGCGTTGAGGTTGTCTCTTATGGAGATATCCGGATTTAGAGTTCTGCTTAGATCGCAGACGGACGGTTTGGGGCTTTTTTTGCTTTTGGGCTTTAGAACCATAATGTTGGTGTAGGTGGTAGCGTTGGAGAAAAGCTGTTGATCTCCAAAGTCTATTAGGGTGTGCAGGTCGGCTTGCTTTAAAAATAAATTGCGCAGCGTTTTTCCGTATGCCGCTCGCATCCATTTGTTGCTGGTAATGTAGGTTAAAACTCCGTCTTTCGAAAGCAGCTCCAGTCCTCTTTCGTAAAACAGGGCATAAATATCGCCTGTGGCGGCATAGGTTTTGTATCCCTGTTTCTTTAGCCTCTCAGAGGTCTCTTTAATTTTTTGTAGTTGAATATAGGGAGGGTTGGCCATGACAATATCAAAGCCGTTGTCTATGCCGAACATCCACGATTCGTCAAACCAGGCCGCCGTATCTTCGCTAAAAGGTTTCCATATTGTTACGGCCGCCGTCTGGGTGTTTTGACTAAACAAGTCCAGTCTCTTGTTGAATACACGAGTTTGCATTTCGATGAAATCGGCTTTGATTTGCTCTTTTTGCTTTAAATCTGCACAGCCGAAATAACGACGAATTAAATTGCGCATTCGCGGCAAATAGTGGGTATCTTCGCCCAGTGAAAAGTTGTCGCCCTTTTTCTGTCCGGGCAATCTTGTAAGCGTGTCAGCTGTTACAAATTTAAATTCCAGATTAGGCAGAGGTTCTATTCCTCGATTGTTTTCGTGTTCGTGTACGTCTTCGTCTACAATCAGGGACAAAAACACACGAAGCCTTGCAATTTCAACCGCTATGGGTTGAATATCTGCGCCGTAAACTGTTTCACGTATAATGCCCAGCTTGTGAATATAGTCTACGTTTTTTGCCTCAAGGTTTTTTCTAATCTGATCCTGCAGCATGGGATCGTCGATTCCTTCCAATCTCTTTTCAAGCCACTTGTTGCTGTCCGGATCGACCTTGCTTAAAATTAGCAATACATGCTGCAAAATCCCCATGGGAAAAGCACCCGAACCGCAGGCCGGGTCCAGTATTTTTAAAACATGCAAAGCATCTATAACCTTGTCGCTTTGTCCTTTGTCCAAAGGATTTTCCGGATAATCGTAGTCTAGAAGCAAATCGAGTGTCTTGTCATCGATGCCGGTCTTTTGTTTTAGATAAAGCTTTATGCCGGCCGATACCATGTAGTCTACAATTTGTCTCGGAGTATAAAAGCTGCCGGTTTCCTTGCGCGCAGTCTCGCCGGTTTCGGGATTGAGCTCGGCTAAAAGGTTTTCGAAAATGCGGCCCAGCATTTCTGGATCAATGGACAAATCGATATCGATGGGATTGTTCTCATCAATGGTAAAGTTGTAGGTTTCTAAAATCTCGATAAAGCTCTTTAACCATTTGTCAGGCACGGTAAGTATATTTATGTTTTTAGAAAGTCCTGTTCCCTTGTCAAAAATATAGTAATCGCTGCTCTTGGCTTCGAACAGACCTCCGTTTAAAAACGGAATTAGGCGCCATGGGGCTTGTTGATAAAGCTTGTCTCTCTCTTTAAACGGCTTGTTTAAAACCTGAAAAAAAAGCGGTTCCAACACACGGTGATAATAATTGTCATTAACGTCTTTTGAGTTTAAAACCTCTTCTGAGATAAGACCCTTCTTTTTTAGAAACCAACAAAAAACCAGACGACCGATTAGGCGCACTCCAAATTGCTGATAGTTTTCCTTGCTCTTTGTGCTCGGAAGTTTTAAAGCGGCTGTTGCATGAATCGCCTCGCTTCCGATATGGCGATCTCCTCCTGAAAGCTCGGTAAATTTACGGGCTATTTCGTTGTAAAAAGTTTTATTGACTACCTCGATCGAAAATCTCGACAGCAGATCTTTGTAATCCGCAACGCGTTTTTCTAAAAACTTTTTGGGAGTTGCCGTTTTTGCAGATTGCCCCAGAAAAAAAGACAGCCTTCTAGGATTGGAATACTCCTTGATAATTTTTCCCTTTTCCGCATGGATTTTTGATTCCATGGTTACCAAAGACAATCTCCAGTTTTTAGATTTTTTAGAAGTAAAGGCGCAAAGCCCCTTGGTAAAACCAAAAGCCGATACAGCGCGAAAGCTTTCTCTCGAAAGAGTTACACGGGGATCAAACTCAGACTCATGCTCTATTTCAAAAACACCAATATCAAGAGAAGGGTCACTTCCCAAAAAAGAAACTGTTTTGGTTTTTTGCAACTTGTAATGGATCTTGACCTCGCCGGTTACATCTTGTTGTTCAGGAATAAATTTTTCAGTTAAAAAATTGCGCACAAATAGGACAAAATCACTGCGGGTATATTCTTTTGAAAAATCCATAGGGGCGTTTTCCTCTTTAACAATTCGTCAAAAAAACTGCTCGGCCACAATTACCGTTTCTTCCAGTCGATTTGTCTTCGTTGTATTGATAATATCCCTAAGATACCTATGCGGAATTTCCTTTTTAAGAGACTCCACTGCCTGAGGCGTTATCTTGCCGCCTTTTAGAATAGTTCGTATTTGTTTTAATTGAAAGTCGGGCACGCCTCCGAAGTCTTTTATGGCGACGTGCAAATCATTTAAATAGTCGGCTTCTTTGGGCAATGCACTCTTTAGAGCATTGACAGTATCAAGGCTTTTTCTAAGCTCCAAATCCAGTGTAAATATCGTCTTTCGTTTAAACATGCTGCCGGTTGCCGCTTTTAACATTTCGTGAAAAGGCGGTCTGACAGTCATTGCATCTTCTTTTGTTACTGCTGAAAACATGCTAAGCGCTGCTTCTGCACTTAAAGCAGTTTGGTTATTGTCATCATCCACAAACCTAAATACCGACTCAGCTCCGCGTTTTCCAAATACCAGCAATCCTCTTCTTTTATCGCCGACAGCCTTGCGACATATACGCGTTCTAGAAGGCAAAGCTCTCGCGTTTGCCAAGTATCCTTTGGGATCGTTCTCTCGTAGTCCGTCTATAAGGTTGCGGTACGGCACGTCCCAACTTAGGTCTTCTTGCTGATTATAAAGCTCGGAAAACATTTTACCAAAAGGTGAGTGAAGCGTTTCGGACTTGTCGAGAACTTTGGAATCTTGACCCATCATTTTTCCAATTAAACTCATTTTAAGGGTACTGATGGCCTTTATTCTAATTTCATCTTCGCCTTTAGGACTGGGGAAAAAGTTGTATATAAAAAGCTTTTCAAATGATTTTGCGTTTACCCTATTTATTCGTCCGATTCGTTGAATTACCCGAACTGGATTATACGGAATATCATAATTGATAACGGTTCCGGCCCTGCTTAGATTGTAACCTTCGCTTATAGCATCAGTTGCAACCAATACCTGAAAGTCGTCATGCTTGGTATGATGATTAGCGTCAAAGTTTCTAAGCACGGTTTCCCTTGCAGAGGCTCTTTTGCGAGAAGTGTATGCTGTAACATTTTGGGTTAAATGCGCGGCAAGATAAGAAACAGTATCCGCGTATTGACTGAAGATGATGATTTTTCTTTTGGGATCGTTTTTTAGCTGTTTTGCAATTTCTTCTTTTATGCCGGAGAGCTTGGGATCGTGCTCCGGAGTTATTTTTTCCCATTTAGAACGTATTTGTTTGAGCAGTAAAATATCCTTTTCGAGCTTTTCAATAAAAATAGGTTTTAGGTAGTCAGCTTTAACAACCAGAAGCCCTTCCTCCTGCATTTTTATAAGCTGTTGTTCAAAGGCATCATCGCCAAAATCCGAATCATTCTCAGAATTGTTGAGGTCAAAGTTGTCCGGATCCGGTATATGTCCGCGTTTCCAGAGCGGGACTATGCCTTTTTCTCTATACCACTTTAAAATGCTTTCTGAGGACAATATCATATTATCAAGAGTAATTTTGAATGCGGCAAGAGAACTTTCAAATCGCGCAACAACCAGACGGCGCATAAAGGCAGCCAAGTTAGATTGAGAATCTGTCATAAACTCGATGTCGTTACCGGCGACATTGAAATGCTTTGCAAAGAGTTTTTTCTTGTCTTCTTTAAGATATATAAGCGGCATATAGCGTGCGCCGACAAAACCTTCAGCGTTTTCGTCCGAAGGACTGATGTTTTCCAATGTGTCTATGTACAGATCAGTTAGGTTGCCCAATGAGTATTCGAGCATTATCGGATCTTCGACCGTCGGAAAAACAATTTTCTGTTCTTTGAGATTTTGTGCATATTTTTTTATTTGTTTTAAATCCTGACGGGTTCTTCTGATAACAACCGGAGCGACAATTCTTCTCAATTCCAAAGCAAGCTCGTTTAAAAGTTTTTCTCCGTCCAATGTAAGACGTCCTTCTTTTTTTTGGTCTTTAAGTATTTTCTTGTAACGGCGAATAAGCTCAGCAAAAGCGCTATGCAAATTGTCGGTGGTAGACAATGTGGCATTTCCCGGCACCTGAAATAGTTTTATCATTGAATACAAGTCATCGGGTCTATTGTTTAGTGGAGTTGCCGTGAGCAGCATTACTTTATTTCCCTGACAGATGCGGTGAAGCATTCCGTAGGAGGATGTGCTTTCGTTTCTGTATTTGTGAGCCTCATCAACGATAATCATGTATTCTCGGCCGTATACCATTTCTTTTTCGATACGTTCCAGCATACCTCCGGAATATACTCGGGCGTTGATTTTCATATCGCTGCGATATTCTTCCCATTGGTCTTTCAAATGCGGAGGACAAATAATTATAGTATGCAGGTTTAGGTTATGAGCTGCAGCAGCGGCAATAATGCTTTTTCCAAGTCCCACGACATCGGCAATAATAACACCGTTATGCTTTTTAACGGTCTCAATGGTATGCTTTACGGCGTCAACCTGGTAGGTCAGGTTGTGATATCTTCCTTCTGTAATGGCATGAGGTAAAAAAATTCTCTCTTCGCTTTCAGTAAAATACTCATCCAAAACCTTGAGAAATAAAAGATAAGGTGTGGGCGTATTATCAAGCCATATATAGGGTTTAACGTTTTTTGAAAAATCTTCGGAGGTAATCTCAACTGAGGTTTCCCAAAGATCGTCGAAGATTTTAAGAGCGTCAAAATAGTCATCTTCGCTTAACTCAACATTAACCTCTTTGCGATCGGCCATTCCCGAATAAGTAAGATTACTGCTTCCGGTAATAACAGCACCGTGGTTTTGTCGACGCGGATCTTTGTATTCAAAGATATACATCTTGGCATGATTAGGCTCTCGGGTTTTGCGAATCTGAAGTGAGCCGTCTTCTATTTTGTCAAAAAAAATCCGAAGCATTTGCTCCTGTTTTTCACTGTCAAAATATGAGGTTCCGTTAATCAGATTTTTAAGAGAGTTAAAATAGCGATGTTTCAAATCAAAATCGCCTATGCGCTCAGGGGAATCAAAATAAGAAGAATATTCTTTAATACCCTGTCCGAGAGTTTTCTCAATCTCCATTCCTACCAAAATGCGAAGCTTTATTTGTTTTAAATCATCAACAAGATTTAAAAGGCCGGAAAAATAGAAATAACCGACAAGAAAAGATGCGTTCTTGGTATAGCCCAAGTAGTCGCTGATTACCTTTTGGGTAAGTTCTTTATCATTAGTAATAAAACGACTCATTTAAATAATTCCAACAATTTATCCGATTCTCTTTCAGTTTGGCAATAACAACTATAGCATCCGCAATCATGTTCAAAAAGAGCAAAAATAATAACTCCCAATTCATCTACAACAAATCGGCGGCGAAACTGTATTGTTTTTTCACATTGCTATTCGCCGCCGGCTTACGGGCTGTTTCTTTGAAGTAACTTGCTGATATTACATGTTCTCTAATTTGGCATGATAATCGCCTAGCTTCTTGTTGTTGAAAAGGAGCTGTTATGGGCTATCACGACTGCGGTTATAAAACTCTATTCTCCTATCCTACTATGGTCGAAGAACTGCTTCGGGGTTTTGTTCGTGAGCGATGGGTGGATGATTTGGATTTTACAACTTTGGAAAAAAGAAGCAGCAGCTATGTTTCTGATGACCTTCGCGAACGGGAGGACGATGTTATTTGGCGGGTAAAATGGAAAGGCGCACACGAGTGGATGTATGTTTATGTTTTGCTGGAATTTCAATCGACCAACGATCGATTCATGGGCTTGCGGCTTTTAAATTACCTTACTTTGCTTTATCAAGATCTAATAAAAAACGGAGAAGTTACCGACAAACTGCTTCCTCCGGTTCTTCCTATTACGCTTTATCGGGGAGAGGAAAAATGGACGGCATCTCTTAACTTTAAAGATTTGGTGCGAAAACCTCCTCCGGGTTTGGGTCGGTATATTCCTTCCTTTAAATATTTTTTGCTTGAAGAGGTGCGGCTTGATGACAAAGAGCTTGAGCAGATACAAAATTTGGCTTCTGATATATTTCGGATAGAGAAAAGTCCGTCGTTAAAGGCCTGTATTCCGCCGATATTGTCATTTCTAAAATGGACAAGCAAGGCGGGAGCATCTCAGGACAGTTTAAAACGAGCGTTTTTCTTGTGGTTTAACAAAGCACAAAAACCTGCTAAGATACTTCTTGAGAATGACGACTTGGATATATATTCCGAGGAGGTAGAGACAATGCTTTCAGAGAGAATAGAGAAATGGTCTTATGAATTGAGAGCTGCCGGAGAAGCCAAAGGACGAATCGAGGGAGAAGCCAAAGGACGAGTTGAGGGAGAAGCCAAAGGACGAGTTGAGGGAGAAGCCAAAGGACGAGTTGAGGGAGAAGCCAAAGCTAAAGTCGAAATATTTACTAAGCTATACGAAAAGAAATTCGGTTCTTTATCGCAAGAGATCATTGATTGTTTGAAATCGGCTGATACCTCTACTGTCGAATCTCTAATAGAAAGCCTTATATTTGCAGCAAATCCGGAAGATGTTCTTAAGTCTTTGAACTAATATTTTAAACTACCGCTTCTCAACCAAAGCGATCTCGTCATCCGTTAACCCGTAAAGTTCATATACCATGAGGTCAACCTGAGCCTCCAAATCACCGGTATCTTTGCCTTCGGCTTTAAAAGCCTGAATTTTGTCTACCATTTTCTCAAAAGGTTTTTGTTTGGATTGTGGGATTTGGGGGATGGGCAATTCCTGAATATGCATAGGTTTGATTTCATAGAATCCGCCTCTCACCCAAAGGTGCCTCACCCAAAGGTGCCATGATCACTGAAATAGGGTCACTGAAATAAGGGAAACTGTGCTGAATTATTCCTGTTAGAGTTTCTCAGGATGGGTTGTAGGCCCAAAAGTGTCTTTGATGTGATCGCATAGCTATACTTTTGGGCCTGAAAGTGCCTTTGATGTGATCGCATAGCTATACTTTTGGGCCTGAAAGTGCCTTTGATGTGATTGTATAGCTATACTTTTGGGTCTGAAAGTGCCTTTGATGTGATCGCATAGCTATACTTTTGGGTCTGAAAGTGCCTTTGCGGGGTTTGACGGCGCTTACTAAGATAGTCATCGGTTTGGGGGGAATTAATACCTTTTTAAGAGGAGAATGGAATTATGCAAAAACCAACATCATTTCACGGATACGCTACGGCGAGATCTTTGATTTTTGTTGGTTAACAAATCAATAGGACCACCCCAAAGACATGCTTATCTCTCTGCCTTTTTTGTATTGCTCGGCTGTTTCTTCTCCCTGCGTAAAGCGCGACGGCAGATCGATTATATTTTTTGCTTTTATTCCCAAACTTAAGCCGTGTTTGATTTCTTTTTTGGCTGCAAAATCCAACTGATGAAAGGGCTGCTCATAGATATCGGGACGTCCGTTGGTTCCCACGTCACTAATTCTTCTGCCGTATACATTGTAAAGCAGTGCAGCGTTAAAACCGATATCTACATTGTCATATCCTATTTGTGCATTGATGATATACGGTGACTGCCCCTGAAGCGGACGCTCCTTTGATGTCTGTACCAGCGTCTTTATCTTTGGAATTTCTATACGCGAATAGATCCATGCCGCGTTGCCGGCAATATACAGATCCTCCAATGCCTTATGAAAAAATCCCAGATTTTTTCTAAACTCCAATTCAACACCCAAATCTGTTGCGCCCTCTGCATTGAGCAAAATAGATCCTTTTTGCGAACTTGCTCTCATAATGGATTCTATGGGATCTATAAAATTTTTGTAAAATCCGCCGACGGAAAAGTTTTCGGCTCCGTCGCCGAAATACCATTCCCATCTTACATCCAAATTGTGAATAACAGTTCTATTAAGTTTGTAAGGAAGATATCTGGGCGCTTCCGACCCTGTACTCCAATTAGGATTTGGAATTTCTTTTGGAGCGCCGCATACCTCACCGCCGCCGGCGTAAGAGCTGACGCATCCGGGAGACATTTCTCTAAAGTCGGGTCTATTAAGGGTTTTTCCGTATCCCAAACGCACCAGCATGTCTTTATAGAATCTGTATGTCAGCACCACTGACGGTAATATGTCAAAGGTGTTGATATCGCTTCTTACAACTTCTTCTTCTAAACTGAACACATCAAAAGTCGAAACTTCCTGAATAGATTTTTCAAAGCGTACTCCTCCGGAAGCCGAGAAACCGTATCCCAGAGGCAAATCAGAAGACAAATACCACCCCATTATTTCCTGGTTTCCTTTGTAATTATCCGTCGGCTGGGTCCATTCTTGCAGCTTCATACCTCCCGGTTGAATATTATCATCAACAAAGACTTCCCAGGGCGGAAGAGCTCTAACGGACAAATCCATTGAACCTACATTTTCATATCCGAAGCTGCGCAGGTCAACTTCTCTGTCTTTTACAAAGAAAGCCCCGCCTGCTTTTATTTTGCCTTCTTCCTTGCTCCACTGTTTAAAAGGGAAAGAAAGATCCAAACCCATATCATGAGCCTTTTCATCTACAGTAATAAACTTTCTACCGTTTCCGGCAGATCCGGATGACAATACCCACAAATCTCTGTTTTCCAGATAGTCATACCTGGTATGTCTAGCATCAGGTTCATCCTGTGCGGCACTCGAAAATGCATAACGCCAGTCAAGCTGCAATCGGCTTTTGGAATGCAATAAATGATTTCCCCTTACTTGTTGAACAAACAGCATTCTCTCTGTCCAATTTAGATTGAGCACATTGATATTGCCGTCAATATCCGCACTGTACCCTTTGTATCTTGACATTTCATTGTCTGTTATTCGGTCGATTAAAGTATCGGCAGAAATCGATTGACCCTCACCCAGATCTATTCCCAAATTAAGCATACCGCCTAAAGTAATATTGTTGACCGTCTCAAAAAATCTATAATCGCTGTTTACGGCCAAGCTTTTGGTTTCCGCATCTGACAACATGTAATTTTTTACAATTTTATCTTTTGTTTCCCATTCATTTTTGTATAGAAGAGATGCAAAGAATCCTGTCTTTACTTTTTTTATAGTATATCCGTTTCCTCCTGTAATAGATAATCCTAAATTAGGAGGAAGTCGATTGTCTTCCGTTTTCCAGTTATTGCGCATGCTTCGAGATATTTCTGCAACTTCTTCACTCGTATATCCCGGACTAAACCTGTCTCCCACCACCAGTTTGCTGTCTTTTGTCGCTTCTTTTAAAGCCTCAGGAATTCTTCTGTGGCCCCCGTCGATACCTAGAAAGTCTGTTTTCCCCTTGTCTGCACCGAATTCATGAACAGCAAATGTCGTGCCAGGATTTATCCCGCCCGTGAGTTCAATTTTTAACATCAGATCGCTCGGATATTTTTTGGTATAGAGATTTACCGTGCCTCCGCCAAAATCTCCAGGCATTTCCGGACTAAAGGTTTTCTGTATTACCATACTATTTAGAATACCTGCAGGAAACATATCAAGGGGAACTACTCTTCTTTCAGGATCAGGACTCGGCAAGCGCAAGTCGTTTAGCAATGTTGATGAGTAACGCTCTCCTAATCCTCTCACATAGACATATTTGCCGCCGACAATCGTAATACCTGTTACTCGCTTTAGCGCCGATGCAGCATCAGAGTCACCGCTTTTTGAAATCTGTTCCGCACCGATTATGTCACTTACCTTGGTCGCCTCTTTTCGTTCTGACAAAATATCGATACCGCTTCCTTCAATGCGCGGTGCTGTCACTGTCAGATCTTCAAACTCTACTCCGCCGGGCGATGCTTCCAATGATAGCTTAAGCGGTAAGTCTCCGCTCACCTCTTTTCCGGTTACTGTAACAGTACTGAAATCCGGATGAACAGCCACAAAATCATGCACACCTTCAGGAACCTCGATTTGAAATTGCCCGTTCTCATCGGTTCTCGCCTCATTGGTAAGTCCTCGTACAAAAATGCGTGCTCCGACAACCGGCTTTTTGGTTTCAACATGAAGCACTTTACCTTCAACAAGAACTTTGCGTAAACCTGCTACGGCACTTTCTCTTCTAGTACTCAATAACGAGGTTTGTTCGACAGAAACTGTAAAGCTGTCTGTATTTTCTTCTACTTCAAATATAACTTCAGATATCTGTTCTGCTACAACTCTTACAGATGCGATTCTTTCAATTCCGTCGCCAATATCGACAGTTAAATGATATAAGCCGCCGAACAAAGAGATTTTTAAAGCTCCGTCTTCATTGGTATGCCCCATAATAACAGGCCCGACTCGAACCTCAGCACCCACAACTGGATTAAAAACGCCTTTGGAAAAAACCAATATTTTTGTCTCTCCAAGCTTGTCGTCAAACGCTGCCGGATCAAACTCGTTAGCCTGAACACCGGTTGCAAAAAAAAGTATTAGAATAGTTACGGCAAGAGCTTTTGCATCGATCATGTTGTTTAAGAAATTCATTTTGATTTTCACGGGCATTTTTCTTTGGTAGTCGAACAGCTTCCCATTATGCGTCTCAATTGAACCGCTTTTTCAAACAATATACCGTCCGAAACAGCTTTAAGATAACGCTCTGCATCGTTAAATTTGCCTATCATAAAAAACGCGTAGGCAAGTCCGTATTTGACAGAATCTTCCTCAAGTAAACCGAGTCGCTCCAAGCGCGAAGCCATAGTCGAAGCTTCTTCGAATCTCTCGGTTTCAATAAGCAAACCCAAACGTTGTTTTACCTTTGCTTTCTGATCGGTAACCCTTGCGTTCATTCTCAAAGCTGCCGTAAAGTGTCCGGCTCTTCGATAGAGTTCGGAGGCATCTAAAGCAAGTTTCCCGGACAAATGGGACGCGTGCTCAAACAAAGAAGCGGCAACTCGAATATTACCGCTTTCTATATATGCTTTTGCCAATTGAATTGTTATATCTTCATTCTCCGGAAAAATAAGTCTTGCCGTTTCCAGCAATAAACGCGCCTGTTCATACTGCTTACTTTTAAGCAAAGCCTCTGCTAACGACACATACTCTTCGGCCTTGGCATTAGTATTTTTTAAAAATTCATTTCCTTCGTGATTTGCCTGTTGATAAAGTCCCATATCAACCCACAATAAAATACGAGTCTTGCGCAAGGTCTCATCATCTCTAAACAATTCTATTCCTCTACCAATGGCGATGATTGCCTTGTCCTTTTGGCCCAGCTGTCTGTAACAGTCTGCTTTCATAATAAAAAGCCCGGCCGCTTTTTCGGCTTCTTCACCGGCTTTTTCAAGTGCGCTCACAGCAGCTGCGAAATTCTTTAGGCGGTATTCCCCTTGAGCCAAAAACAAATAGACAACCTTATCTTTTTGACCTGCCTTGATTGATAGATTGAAGGATTTTACAGAATCTTCGTATTCGGAAAGCTCAAGGTAAACCAGTCCTTGCAACAAATGAAATCTAGCAAAATCAAACCCTGAAGTTTGTTTCTTAATATTTACTGCACTTAGAACGGTTTTTGCTCTTTCATAATGTTTATCTTCAATCAACACTGCTGCCAAAGATATTGGATCTATTTCATCTTCAAATGTCTCTTGCTGAGAGGCATTAGTGTCTGCATTTAACGTGTTTACTTTAACCAGAACAATCAGAACTATCAGCGTAGTTATTTTCATGTTTAACCCAAATTGAAACGTACAGTCTGCTTTGCCCACACACGAACCTTTTCTCCCCTATATAGAGCCGGTTCAAACTGCCAGTCTCTAACGGCCTGACTAGCTGCCTCATCAAAAACACCGGCTGGATTTGAATCTTCAACTTTAACCTTTTCAACTTTACCTGCAGTTCCTATTAATACCCTCAAGGTAACATGACCTTCTATATTTTTTGACCTTGCCCTTGCAGGATATGCCGGTGACACTCGTCTGACCGGCTTGGGCGCAACATCTACAGATTCCTCGGTCATTACCAAATTGCGCGCCGATGAAGCGCCGACTGCATTCTGAGCCAGTCCCATTACCTGACCGATATCAAATGCCGGCATTCCCAAATCGGCACCTGACAAAGATGAAGCCAGATCCGGAAGGGGCGCACGCGGAGCATCAGATGCCTTAGGTTTGCGCTGAGGTGTTTCATCTCGTTTTCTCTTCGGGGGTTTTTTCTTCTGTTCAGCATTCATCATGGGCACACTCCGAACGATTTCTTTCTTAGCAGGACGAGTGTGTTTGTTCATGAGAATAACGGAACTAAAAACCAATACACATCCCAATACCATTATGATCAACGCTCCCAAACGCGCTGCCATTTGATATCTGCGCCTCATCAGCCGGCCTCTCTGTCCGTGGCCACGCCGACCTCTTTAGCTCCTCCCAAACGACATTGATCAACAACCTCAACCAATTTTTCCGCTGCAACCAGTCTATCTGCAATCACAAGAATAGATGATGATGCCCCGGCTTTAATAAGGTCTCTTATTCTGGTTTGGATCATCCATGATTTAACAGGTTGGCCGTCGATATATGTGCTTCCGCTGCGCTCTATATGCACTTTAACTGCCTTGGTAGAAGCTCTTTCAGCGCCCGCCGCACTGGGTCTCTCAACATCAATTTTCATATCCTTTACAAAGGTTGTAGATACCATAAAGAAAATGAGGAGGATGAAAACCATGTCAATTAGCGGCGACATATCTACCCCAGGATTATTATCTTTTTTTTGCAAATATCTCATCTATAACCTATTCTCTATTTCATCCTCTCGAACAGAGGATATCCTTGATTTTTGCTAACTCGGCCTCAAAAAGAGTTTGTCTTCGATCCAATATTCGTCCTGCTAAAAGTCCAGGCAAAGCAACCGCCAAACCCATTTGAGTTGTAAAAAGGGCCTGAGATATTCCGCCTGCAATACCGCCTGACTGACTGAATAAAGACATATCTCCCAGGGAATCAAAGGTTTCGATCATTCCTATAACCGTTCCCAATAATCCCAACAAAGGAGAGACCGCTACTATGGATCTCACTAAGACTGCATATCTGGCAATTTCATCTTGCAGAGGAAAAAACGCCTGATCTAATTGTTTTCTAAGTCTTACAGGATTTTCTTCCGCAATTCTTAAACCCAATTCCACAGCTGTATCGATTATTCCGATTGGAGCTTTTTGTTTTTTTCTTCTGTATCTGTCTATCAAAGACCTGACACTGCGAGGACTTCCCCTCCTCAGAATAAGCATTCGATACCCCAATGCATACCATAATACGAACACAGCTACAGTAAGAGAACCCATTACTGCGGGACCGCCCGAATACAGATACTCAATTATCTGTTCGAACCATACAAAATTCATGTAGGTGCCTCTGTCAAAGGTCTAGAGGGTTTCTTATGCTCCGATTTTTCAGGTTTCTCACCGGATTGCTGAGCAGCTTCGGCACTTGTATTATTCTGTTCATTTTCTGTTTGCGGAACCTCTTTCGCTGTTTCTTGTCCGATTGAAGAAGCCTTATCAGATTTTCTTGTCCATTTCGCTTTGTACTCAGGCTGCTCTGCCATATTCATAATCTCAAGAGCAGAACGTTCCAAAGTCTGCACTAAACCGGAGGCCCTGCCGCTAAGCAGTGTTCCGATCAAAAGCATGGGGATTGCTGTAATGAGCCCGAGTTCTGTTGTTACCAGAGCTTCTGATATTCCGCCTGAGAGCATTTTGGGATCTCCGGTTCCAAATTCCGTAATAACATCAAAGGTAGATATCATACCGGTTACCGTGCCCAGAAGGCCCAACAGCGGAGCAACTGCTGCTATTACCGTAATCGTTGAACCGAATCTTTCTATATGTGGTACTTCATGAAGAACCGCTTCGGAGACAATATCCTCAAGATGCTCCCTGCTTCTGTCAAGATTCTGTATAACCGATTTCAATACCCTTGCCGCAGAACCGTGAGATCTCTTACAAATCTCAAGTGCTTTGAGAATATTTCCCTCCCTAACCGCCGGTTTTAATTTTTCAACAATTTTTCCTGCGCTTCTGCCCGCTGCGGTCAAAATAAATATTCTGACAAATACCATCATCAGTCCCAAAAGACCTAAAGCCACAATTACCCAAGCAATCATCCCTCCGCTTTCTATTACTTCAACAGGTGTTTTTGCTTTCTTTTCTTCGATTCCTTTTTCCAACGATTCAAAAAGAAACATTGAAAGAACAAAAAGAGGCTTTTCTTTTAGGATTGATTCTGCTGATTCCTTTGCGTTTTGCTGCCAAATTCTCAATTTGCCCGCACCGGCAGGAGCAAGAGCGCCGACTTTGTCTCCGGCAATACCATAAGCCGCTACCTTTCCAAGCTTTATTATGTCACCTTTTCTCAAGGTACCCGAAGCATCAAAGAATTCGCCGGTTGTTTTTTCAACCGAACCTGCCTTTTCTATTACCCCGCCTGCCAATGCAAACAAGGTTTCCAACTGCTCTGACTGTTCCGCCGCGTTTTCAGAACGCACATAGTTAGAGGTTGTAGAGCCGTGCTTTTCTAGCGTTTCAAATCCTCTCTCAATTGTCTCTAACAACAGATCTTTTTTCTCTTCGGAAGAAACCGTACTTTTGGCAACTTCTGAAAGATCTGCTTCGAGTCCGTCTGCCCTTGCTCTTGCACCCATAATTTGCTGTTGTAATTTTTCCAACTCATTTTCGGCAGAAGCGATCTGAGATGCAGATTCCTTTTTGACCTCTTCCAATCTTTTTTTAAGTGCGGATTTTTCTGCTTCCAGAAAAGCGAATTCCTTTTTATAGGCATCAATCAGAGTATTTGAACTAGCCTTACCCTCTGAAATTGAGACATATAGACAAATACCGACAATAGTCCATGCAATCTTTTTCATGGGTTCCTCCAAGCGGGAGGTAGTGCCGCAGGCAATTCAAAGAATCCTGATCTTATTTGCTTTCTAAAAGAATCAAAAAGCATGTCTATTCTCTTACTATTCTTAGGGTCAGTCAGCGATTCGTATTTCCACTCACCTGAGTCATATACGGCTCTTCCTGAACTGCCATCCTTGGTTCTGTAGTAGAGCATGATCATTCCTATTCTAGCTACATCCACAAGCATTTCCTTGCCGTCCACTGTTACCGTTTGTTTATAGATACCCATCTCGCCGGACAAACGCAGCTCATCTTCCACTCGATCCCACAGTCTTGCCGCAGCATCGGCAGAACTGATAAGACCGGTAGCTCTTCTTTCAAGTATTTTATCCAGCTCTTCTAGTCGCTCTTCTTTTTTAAATGGCAACCCTTTCGAAATAACTTTCTTGATTACTTCTACAGAACGTACAACTACCGGTTCTAAAAGCCCGTCTCGATTTTTGTCGTCGGCAAGTCTCGCTGTGCGGTCCGCTTTTTCGAGCTTAAGTTGCTTTAGGCGCATCTCCTCTCGAACCAGCTCCATCTCAAGCTCGGCCTTTTGAGCAGAAATTGCCCTTAAACGATTTTTTACTTCGTCCTTTTTGCTTTCAACATCGTGAGACAAAGCTTCAACCTCAATTCGAATTTTTGACAAAGCAGCAGCTAAAGACTCACCGTCATCTGAATAAACATACCGAGGAAATAATAGCAGCACAGCTAGGACCGAAAAAGCGTATGGCATATAAGGCCCGTGAAAAAACTTTTTTGTTACCGTCATTTTCTTCATCATTTTGTAACTTTTCTGTAGTGAAAAAATGAGGGGCCGTTTTGGTGCGGCCCCTCCAAGAATCAGCCGTTATCAGTTAGTCGGATAATCCGTCCAACCTTTCGTCCAGTCCTCTGTTCCCATACAACCTATGAAATCAACGTTATCAAAGAAACTGTCACTGGGAGCTTGACCTGCACCCAAAACCGGAGAGTCTGTTTTGGGCATAAAGTTAGGTGCTGTTTCGTTTTGAGGCGCTTGAAGTTTAGAATCTCCGACAATGTTACCAGTACCTGCATTCCACCAATCCGACTCCAAATTGCCGGTTGAATCTTGGTCATCAAGGCATGATATATCGGGAATAATAGAATAGTCGATAGTAGCCGCACCGGAGGTAACTTGAGCCCAAGTAGCATCATTATCGATGTTTATGCATTGATCAAAGCCCATGATAACGAAATTGGACAAATTACCTGCGGTTCCTCGGCGAAGCTTAATTCCCAATGTATCACCGGCATTATCCTTTTGGCCTATCAAGGTAAAATTGGAAAGAATCGGTTTAGCTCTTGGAGAAGCATCATTGTCTTGTTCCAAATTGTCTGCCTCAATGCCTCGCTCTGCCTGTATATCCGCATGTTGCTGAGCGCATACAAACTGAGCCTTACCGTTCCAACCTTGAGTCCAGTCAAACAGATCATCTCCAGTGCCGGTTAATACAATATGGCTTACATTTGCAGTACCCCCAAAGAACTCCAGACTGTCATCAGAACATTTATGAATTTGTATGTGATGAATCTTGGTACCCGAGCCAACGCCCTGAAGTGCAAGACCGTTGAATTCAGTTTCGGGGTCATATTGATATCCCGCAAACTCTATGCGAACGTAAGCGAATTCACCGCTATTGTCTTTGGGATTGTCACCGCCGTACAGACCTGTATCGCACTCGCCGGTTGCTTCACATGGTTGAGAAGCACAAATATTAATGGGGGCATTTCCATTTATTACAACACCGCCCCAATCGCTAGGATTTCTATCTCCCTCTGCTTTGGCTGAAGTAAAAACTATAGGATTTGTAGAAGTGCCTACAGCATATATTTTTGAATTGCGCTGAATTATCAACGATGAAGGAGAAGTAGTATCACCATAAATCACGGTTCCAGGCTCAATAGTAAGCGTTGTCTCTTTTGTCCCGTCTCCTATAAAAACTAGTCCTTGTAATACATATGATATTTCAGGAATCCATTTCTGATCATCGGTAATGGTTTCCGAAACCGTGCACACCCACTCTTTTCCCTTTTCAACCAATTCGGTAGGACAATGATCTTGCAATACCTCCGGATCTGTTTCAGGATCGGAATCTGCATCAGTGTCAGTATCAGAATCAGTATCTGAGTCGGCGTCTGCGTCTGATTGAGATCCGTTTTCATCATCGCCGCACCCTGTGCCGGCCACTGTAAAGCCAAGCACAAACAGTGCTGCCAAAGTTAAAGTTACCAGTTTCTTGTTAATAGACATCGTTTTCCTCCTAATAATGACCGCTTTTCTATTTTCGGTCTTCGTTGTTTCTCTGAATCATCGACTGAAAGCTGTTTTCACTGTGATGAAACGAAAAATGATTATTGTTATTATTGCAGCTAATTTCTGTAATGTTTGATCTCAAACAGTAACCGATACTCCTAACGGTTGAGATTGAAAAACCTGCGTCTCCGATTTTTGCTCTAATAGATTTGATATGAGCATCGACTGTTCGATTCATAACCTCCGAATCGCTTCGCCATACTGACGCAATTATTTCGCTTCTTTTTAGAACACGCCCTTCAGCCCTGGCAAGTGTTGTCAGTATTTGAAACTCCATAGGAGACAATCCTATACGGGCTCCGTTTTTCATTGCGATTGTCTGATTTAGATCGAGAACAATCTTGCCTATTCGCAAAATTTCTTCGCGTGCGGCCTTTTCAAATCTCTTTAAAATGGCACGCACTCTTAAAGCCAGTTCCCTTCCCTTTACCGTTTTGGATACATAGTCTGCTGCCCCCAACTCAAAGCCTACGACTACATCCACTTCCTGATCGCGAGTTGTGTAAAAAACAATCGGAATACGAGCTGTTTTTGAAAAGCCTGCAAGTTTTCTGCAAACCTCAAATCCGGATATATCCGGAAGATCAACTTCCAAAACAGCTGCTTCGGGCAAAAGAGAAAGAGCAACACTTATTCCGACGGCTCCTGAGCCGACCGCCTCAATGTCCATATTCAAATCAAAAAACGGCTCTCTTATCGACCTGATAGTGGTCTCATCGCTATCCGCCAACAAAATCAGGTCTCTTCGAATATCCGTCATTATCAACAACATCCTTCACTGTCAGCTCGGTCGACTTCCGGGTTCTGACATGCAAAAGAATAGTGGGTGATTGCGACAACTGTGAGAAGTTCAAGCAACAATCAGGAGGTTATATTGTTACAATTTTGTGAACGACTAAAATGCTTTGCAAAATCTACATAATCAATCTTAAAAGACCGTTCTGGGATACAAACACAAACCCTTCAAGCTTTCTTTGATCGGCCCATTGCTTCCAAACCGCAAGTTTTCTTATACATTTTCTATTTTTGCCTTCATGCTTGACCTTCAATCAAAAATGACTTAATAGAATTCAAATTTTCTACATGGAGTAAACAAATGAAAAGCAGAACTTTCATTACACTTTTTTTGTTCTTAGTAGTGATTTCTTTAGGAACCGGCTGTACAAAAAGGTTTAACATTTCTTTGCCGACTGCCTCTTCTATTAAATATGAAGAACCGAAAGAAACAAAGGGGGGAATAAGTATTGATGATGCAAGAAGTCCCGAAGATAAAGCCTTAAGTGTCGGAACTCTTAATGCTCAGCTTATCAACCTAGAAGATGAACTCCAATGGCTGGCAAAGGGAATTGAAGACGAACTAAAAGCTCGCGGTGTTAATGCATCGGTTACAAAAGGACAAGGTTCCCCCTATCAATTGACTGTTAAAAAATTCCGCATACGAAATAGACGGTCAAGCGGCTTTTCGCCCTACCTTACCTTTACAACTCTAGCTATGGATTTAAAAACAGAATATGGAACTAAGCGTGTTACTGCCTATTTTAAAAACGGTAAGGTACCTGTGGTAGCATTCCGGGAGGTTGAGGATCCATGCTACAACGAACCGTTAAGCCATATCGTTAAAGAGATTGCCTCAAAAATAAACACAGTTCTTTACAAATATAAAGCTCCTGATTCAAAAGTAGATGAGTTGAGTCAGATCATCAACGGAGTTTTTGACAAACAGACATACCATAAAGTTCTTGAACTCGGATATACAAACAATCCAAAGGCCGTTCCGACTTTAGTAAAGTTGACCGAGCATTCGGATAGCATGATGCGAGCAACCGCGCTCTCAGCCTTGGGTACGTTAAATGCTGTAGATCAACTTCCCCTGCTTATCAAACACTATCAATCAACCGACAACACAGAACAATTTATGGCGTTAAAAGCTATCGGCGATCTTCAAGACCCAAAAGCAAAAGAGTTTCTTCGCTCTGTAATGAACTCACCTGACTATAGCAATCAAATGATAAAAGAAGTCGTCGACATGTATAATGTAGATGAAGATTACAGAGAGCCTCCCCTAAGCATTCCGAACGATGAACAACCTTCTTCAGATGAGATAACTTCCGAAAGCGACGATGCACCTGCCGATAGCGATGTTTCAAGCGACAATTAAATTGCAGTTCGCAGAGTAAACCGACTGTCATTTAAAAAACTTTGCCCTAATACGACAGGACACAGCTGCTATTACAAGACATACGGCAGTACTCCACGGCGTAAATGTACAATGCGCTTTGTAGCCTAAGATACAGTCTTTGGAGGCAGATGCCTGGGGAATTAAAGTTGATATGGCTAAAAGAGTAAACATTATAGTAACTACCAACAAAATTGCATATCCGGGTTGTTTTCGCATTTCAAACTCCTTGTATAAACTGACTGTGTGTATCAAAAATCTCGCCGATTTACCGGCTTCGTTCGTATATTCTCATTATATGTTCTTTAAATGGATATTGGTATCCATTTATATGTCCCTTTCCGTACATTGAAATGCCTCATTAAAAGAGGTATATATTGGATAAAAAGGAGTCAATATGAAAAATGTTTTAATTGCGGCGTTATGGGTAATAAACTGTTTAGGATGTTCAAAAACAGAAGCACAAAACACTGATGCAGATACTTCTTCCGACAATTCTGCTTCAGACGGTGACACGGACACTGATACTGACGTTGATACCGACACCGACGTCGATACCGACACCGACATTGATACCGACACCGATGTTGATACCGACACCGATGTTGATACCGATACAGACACTGACACAGACACCGACACAGATTCCGACACTGACACTGACTCTGACTCTGACTCTGACACAGATACCGACACTGATACTGATACTGATACTGATACTGATACTGACACCGATAGTGATACTGACGCTGACGGAGATTCGGATCTCGATGGAGGCGACTCAGATGATGACAGTGACAAAATAGACTCTGATGTTTGTGAGTCTGCTTCAGTTGACGCTGAGGTAGATCCTGTATATTTGGCTTTTGCCTTTGATGTTTCAGGCAGTATGGGAGAAGGTGACTATCCTTGGCACGATAAATCTTTAAAATGGGATCCGATAACCGATGCAACCCGTGCATTTTTTGAAAACAGCGCTTCCGAAGGTTTGTTTGCTTCTATGACCTTTTTCCCCGCTGCCGACAACAGATGTCAGGATTCTTCGTATCTTATTCCGAATGTTCCGATGACAGCTCTTCCCTCTGAGAATTTCGGATTAGCTATGGATGAAATTGCCTCAAATGACTGGCGCGGAGGAACTCCGACTTTGCATGTGTTAAGAGGCGTTTTTGAATCTGTACAGCAAGCTGAAATAGAAAATCCGGGCAAGTATGCAATTGTTTTGGTAACTGACGGCTATCCTCAAAGCTGTGATGACAATAGCATCGAAACTGTTGCAGCAGCAGCAGCCGATATTCTTGATTTTGAGATTAGTACCTACGTTATCGGCGTTAACAATCCGCCCATTGACGGTGCACCGGACACCGTATCAAACTTGGGAATGATTGCCGAAAGCGGAGGAACCGGAAACGCATTTATAATCGATACAGGAGATCCTGCCCAAACAACCGCAGATTTTAGCTCCGTTATTGATACTATCAGAGGGGCTTCTTTTTCTTGCACAGTAACAATTCCTCCTCCTCCTGATGATAGAGAATTTGATAAACAAAAAGTATCGGTAACCTATATATCAGGAAACCAAAGAACCGCTCTGAACTACAATGCTGATTGTAACGAAAGCAATGCTTGGAGATATGATAATTGGGATGAACCGACCCAAATAGTACTCTGCAATGAAACCTGCGAGACCATTCAGGGAGACCGAAACGCCAAATTGGAAGTTGAATTCTCCTGCGTTAATACCATTATTATTCTTTAATATATCCAAATATTTTATTTTGAGTTGTTTCGGTTTTAAGTTCATATTCTATGAAACTTCGAGCTTAACGGAACCGCAGCTCGATTTTTGGAGGTTATCGTGAAGGATAAACAATTTTTAAGCAAATTTGAAAGACTCGCTATAGTTTCAGCAGCAACTATTGTTGTTTTGGCCGGACTAAAACTTGCCGCTGAGCTGATTGTGCCTTTTCTCTTGGCTGCTTTTATTGCTCTAATCTGTTCAGCACCCCTATTCTGGCTTAATCGCAAAAAAGTCCCCAATGCAGTTTCCGTAGTCATTGTTATCTTGGGGTTACTTGGAGCAGGTACAATTATAGGAGTTACAGCCGGAGCTTCTATAAATTCTCTAACACGGGCGCTTCCGACCTATCATGAAGTTCTTCAAATGCAATTCAACGGTTTATTGCTGACGATGGAAAATTTTGGTTTGGATGTCAGCGAATACAAGGAATCTATTGCATCAATCTTCGACCCATCCTCAGCTATCAGCCTTGTCGCCGGCGCGCTTAAAAAATCCGGGGGAATTCTAGCCAACGGTTTTATGATTATTCTCACAATTGTTTTTATTTTGTTAGAAGCAGTAGGAATGCCCAAAAAGCTGGAGAAAACGGTTACTGACCCGGAAAAAACCTTTGACGGTTTTAGAACCTTTTTTCAGAGCGTTAAACGCTACTTGGTTATTAAAACTTTTATCAGTGCTATAACAGGTATTGCAGCCGGAATATGCATGTGGATTATAGGAGTAGACTTTCCGATATTATGGGGACTTACAGCCTTTGGGTTTAATTTCGTTCCGACGATAGGATCCTTTATTGCCGCAATTCCCCCTCTTCTTCTCGGAACCGTTCAGTTCGGCATAGGCGCAATTGTACCCATCGGAGCATGTTATCTTGTTATCAATGTAATAATGGGCAACATCATTGAACCCAAGCTGACCGGAGAAAAACTCGGACTGTCACCGTTAGTAGTATTGATCTCTCTTGTATTTTGGGGTTGGTTACTCGGACCGGTAGGCATGCTGCTTTCTGTGCCTCTTACAATGATTGTAAAAATCGCCTGCGAAAGCCAAGAAAACACCAAACACATCGGTATTATTCTTGGACCTTAAATGATATAGAGAATAAAATATGTTGTTAGAATGGATGTACAGAGCTGAAAAACATTAAAGATCGGAGAAAAAAATAAAAAGCAACATTTGGGAAGCAGCGGTTTTAGTGCTGACAAAGAGGGAAAAACATTTATGCCCGTCATATGGCGGTATTGAGCAATGCATTTAAAATTATTTTGCGATTTTCTAATTGTGAGAGTTTATATACGACGGGACTTCAAACAATATGAAACAAACCTTTTATTCCGTTATTAATGATGTCTTAAAAGAATTACTGGATAAGCTGTTTTATGTGGTGTTATCGATTGGAATTGTTGCTTTAACGGTAAGTGTTATTAGGTCGTATTTCCACGGATGGAATACCAGTCTTACTGTAAACCTGATTACTTTTCCGCTGATAATCCTTGTTCTTTCTCTTAGAAAACGACTTTCAGTGCCGGTTACGTTTTGGTCCATTATGACTGCCGTTGCGATTGCAGGAGCAGGAACACTATTCTCTCTAGGGCTTGCCGGAACGGGTATCGCAGTCTTTTCAGCCTTTTCTATTCTTGTAGGTATATTTTACGGTCCCAAACCCGGCATTGCAGCAGCCTGCTTGTCGGTTTTGGTTGTACTTGGTATGCGAGCAGCTATTTCCCTCAATCTGATTCCCTATCCTTCAGTAAATGTTGCGCAATTGTTGTATTCTCCTTCAACATGGATTACTCAATCGATTACAGTATCGGCCTATACAATCGCAGTCATAGCTGCAGCTTACAGTGTTCAACAGCGATTCTCTCGCTCTTTATCCGAACTCAAAGATCGAACCGATGAGTTGCATTTAACAATCGACCGACTAAAAGAGAGCGAAGAGAAATACAGGATTTTGTCAGATAATGTTCATGACGGCGTGGTTGTGCAGGATATTGACCTCAATATTACTTACTATAGTCGCTCGCTCAAAGAGATGTTCGGTTATTCTGAAAACGAAGCATTTGACTGCACAATGAAAGATAACATGACCCCTCAATCTCTGGAACAAGCCTTCTCAAGTTACAAAAAGTTTTTGTCAGATGCTGAAAAGGCAGCGGTTTCAATACCTCTTATGGAATATGAATACATTCGAAAAGACGGGTCAACTTTTTGGGGCGAACTGCGAACTGCATTTTTGTATGACAAAGACAAAAGAATAATAGGTTCGCAGTCTGTGCTTAGGGACATAACCGAACGCAAAAAAAATGAAGAAGAAAAACGCCGATTGGAAGAAGAGCTTAATCAAAACGAAAAAATGCGAGTTATAGGCAGATTGGCAGGCGGAGTAGCGCACGATTTTAACAATCAATTGGCCGGCATTATGGGCTTTGCAGATCTTATTAGACAAAGTGAACAAGCTGATGACAACATAAAAACCTATGCACAAAGCATAGTCACTGCCGCAAAACGCTCGGCCGACCTGACAACACAATTGTTGGCGTTTGCTCATAGAGGCAAGATCAGATCCGAACCGGTTGATATTCACAGTCTCATATCTGAAACAGTATTAATTCTGCAAAGAAGTGTGGACCGACGGATATCAATTTTAACACAACTCAAAGCATCAACCTATTATGTGCAAGGAGATTCCACACAGTTACAAAATGCTCTCCTCAATCTGGGACTAAACGCAAGAGATGCAATGCCCGAAGGCGGAGAGTTGCTTATTTCAACCGAGACAGTAAATCACGAAAGCGACTTTAAATGCTCTGACGGCACTTTGCTTTCCATCGGATTCTATATAGAAATATCTTTTAATGATACCGGCCACGGAATGGACCAAGATACTTTATCCCATGTGTTTGAGCCCTTCTATTCGACCAAGGAGCGCGGCAAGGGAACAGGAATGGGACTGCCTGCTGTGTTGGGCACTATTCGCAATCACAAAGGCGGTGTAGACATTACCTCTGAACTAAAAAAAGGTACGATCGTCAACATCTACTTACCGATAATTAGAGAACAAAGTATTCAGGCTTCTACCAAAGACTTACCGTCAACAGCTGACAAAAGAAGTGTGCGAATAATGATCGTTGACGATGAATTTCTAGTATTAAAAGTAATGCGACTTGTTCTCGAACGAGAAGGTCATACAATATATACTTATGAAAATCCTATAGAAGCAATTGCATGGTATAAAGAAAACAGCAACGAAATTGATTTAATAATAATTGATATGATAATGCCGCAAATGGACGGAAAAGCCGCATTAACAGAGCTGCATAAGCACAACCCTTACCTCAAGGCTTTGGTCTGTTCAGGATACAATCAAGACTATCAAATGGAACAGCTCAAAGAAACCGGTGCGCGAGGCTTTCTTTCAAAACCGTTTCAGGCAAAAATATTGTCAGATGAAGTTTCCAAGATTATAGCGAACAAATATGAATAACCGACTGTTTAGAAAAAAATTATCAGAAACAGGTATCGATTACTGTGCATCAACGAATGAACAGGCGTCCTGTTGCAATTCAAATACTTTTTCGGCTTTAAATATTCAAAAAATTGAACTGAAAGATGCTCTAAAAAATTCTGTCAATTTTCCTAAAGCCATTCGAGTTAACTCTTTTCTAAGCACAAAGGACAAACTGGGGGCATTCTTGGTAAGGTGGGGTGTAAAGAGAATGTCATATACAGTGCAACCCGGCCTTTATTCAATAGGCGATCCGGACAAAAACTCTGAGGTATTGGTAACCGCCAACTACAAGCTGACATTTGATGTCCTTAGAAACAGCCTTCACAATCGTAGTTTTTGGATCTTAGTCTTGGATACCAAGGGAATAAATGTTTGGTGCGCTGCCGGAAAGGGAACCTTCGGAACCGAAGAATTGATTAAGCGCATTCGTATTTCCGATTTGGACCGATTGGTATCCCATCGTCGTATTATTTTGCCGCAACTCGGCGCACCTGGTGTTGCTGCGCATATCGTGAAGGAACAAACGGGTTTTAAAGCAGTTTACGGACCCATAGATGCTGCTAATATTTTGGCATTTACAGATAACGGTTTAAAAGCTGACTTCTCTATGCGAAAAAAGCTGTTTCCTTTGAGAGAGCGCATTGTTCTCATTCCGATTGAACTTGTAGCTGCCGTTAAATATGCAATATTTCTTTTTGCTTGTTTTCTGGTTATATCCGGATTTCTAGGTCCGCTAAATTTCATAGAAAACCTGTTAAAACACGGTTTTTTAACCGGCGCAGCTTTGACGGCATCTGTTATAGCAGGCGCGGTGCTCACCCCCGTTTTGTTGCCCTTTTTGCCGGGCAAAGCTTTTTCACAAAAAAGTCTTCCGCTAGGAGTAGCAGCAGCAATTGGGGTAACTACACTTTACGGTCATGGATTTGGCGACTTGCACTCTGTTATGAAAACATTTGCATGGCTGCTTATGATACCGGCTCTAACCGCATTTCTCGCTATGAATTTTACCGGAGCATCAACCTATACTTCATTGTCGGGAGTAAAAAAAGAAATGAAACTCTGGGTTCCTATAGAGTTAAGCAGTGCAGCTGCCGGACTTATTCTTTGGTGTTCGTCTTGGTTTTTCGCTTAGGAGATAATCAAATGTTTAATCTTGAATATTTAAAAAACGTAGCGACACTTAACCTCAACAGCGAACTTTGCACCGGGTGTTCTTTGTGCATAACAGTGTGCCCTCACGAAGTTTTTAAAATAGAACAAAAAAAAGTGCATATTCAAAACAAAGACGCATGCATGGAATGCGGAGCATGCGCAAAAAACTGCAAGACAGGAGCCGTTACTGTAAAAGCCGGTGTGGGATGTGCCGCAGCGGTAATAAATTCAATAACCGGGAAAAAAGGCGTATGCGAGTGCAACTGTTCGTGTTGAATTTTGTTGGCGGATTTTTAAACCAGGACAAAACCGTTGCTTCTTTCTATTTCACCGTCACACTTGCCGGCGAGCCGTTATAGAGAACCGTTTGGTCAGGAGAAGATGTTACATCTATCCCTTCACCGTGATTTGAATTCACCCATACAATATTGAAGGTTCGATCCGTCGGCATACCGCTGTAGTTTCCCTTTCGTGCACCGATTGCAAGACTTTCGGCCGCTTCATTCCAGACAAATTCAATTGTCGAGTATTCGCCGTTTTCATAGGCATACGTATTGCCGACATCCTCATAGAGTGTAAATCTTGCATCTTGCCCGCGATAGATGCGAATCTCAATAGGGTCGATGCTCTCTGTCGCGTACTGAATATTCGGTCCCATCGGCACAATCGAGCCTGCTTTAATAAATAGCGGTATTTCGCTCAACGGTGCAGGCACAGAGCGCTCTGAACCTCCGTCAACTGTTTCGCCTGTCCAGAAGTCGTACCAGGTTCCTTCCGGCAGATAGATCGATCGAGAGGTTGCACCGGCATCAGTCACGGGATTGACCAGGATAGACGGTCCGAAAAGAAACTGATATTTGATATCGAAAACCTTCGTATCGTTAGGATAATCAAACACCAAAGGACGCATCATCGTATACCCCTCACTGGTCACTTTCCATGCAAGAGAATAGATATACGGCATCAGGCGATAACGCAGCTTGTTTATCTTGAGAAGATTTGCTTGGGTTTCGCTAGTCCATTGACTGCCGTAAAGCTCTCTCGACCCGCCCCCATGAATGCGGAAGATCGGACAGAAGGCACCGTATTGAAACCATCGTGTGAATAGTTCATTGCTTTCTCTTGTTGTCCAGTCCACACGCCCCGGATGCCCCCAGTAGCCGCCGATATCCGTAGTCCAATAAGGCATTCCGGCAGCCGCATAGTTGAGACCGGCAGGGATCTGCCTTGCATAGGTTTCGAAATCACAATTAATATCCCCCGACCAAGTTGTAGCGGCGTAGCGTTGTGCACCTGCAAAAGCACTGCGAGTAAGGACATAGACACGCTTATCGTTCGGTCCTACGGAACGCCAACCTTCATACAAGGCTTGGCTTTAGCGTGTTGCAACGGATATGCATTTATATAGAGAGCACCTTTGCCTAGAGCTGTATCTACAGTTCGCATATTAATGCTGTCAGGATAGGGTTGCGGTTCGGTGTTGTCCGCCCAGATCCCGTCCCAACCATAATTCCCCAAAAGACGGTCATAGATCTGTTGATAGACAAGCGTTCTCGCCTCAGCATTAAACGTGTCGTAGAAGTGATGATTTCCGCCGCTGGGAAACAATGCGCCGATGGCGTCAAGCGCCTTGTAGTTATCTTGATCTCCGGTATTGCGAGGATTGGCGGTATATTCATATTCCGGCCAAATCGAAATCATAGTATGAACATTATCGTTGTGCATGTTCGTTATCAATTCTGCCGGATTCGGGTAGCGTGATTCATCCATGTAGTGAGACCCCCAAGTATAGGGAGCCCAATAGTCCCAGTCCTGAACAATACAATCAAGCGGAATATCGTTGTTCCTGTAACCGTCCTTGACAGCCAAGATTTCGGATTGTCTCGCGTACTTGTCCTTCGATTGAAAAAGACCGTACGCCCACTTGGGAAACAACGGCGGAGTTCCGGTCGCTGTGCGATAACCGGCAACAACATGGTCCATGGTCGGCCCGTAAAAGAAATAGTAGTCTACCATCTCTCCTGCTTCCGATACATAACGATACTGGGAGTTCGCTGACTCTCTTCCGTAAAAATTTGAAGTTGAATAGTTGTCCCAAAAGATACCGTAGCCCTTGTTGGAAACTAGTAGCGGTATGTTGATTTCCGTGTTGGCGTTAAGAATCCGACGGTTGGTTCCCTTGCGATTCATAACGTTATCTTGATGCTGCCCCAAACCGTACAGGGCTTCGTCCGTAGGCGAGTCGAACACAGTTTGGATTTCATTGGTGCTTACTCCTTCGACGGTTCTTTGTGTAACGCTTTTGCGAGCCTCGGTAAGGATTGTATTGTTATCCAAATCGGCATAGCTAACCAATCCGTTATTCATATTGACTTTCACCTTCATCCGCTTTGTTCTGATAACCGCATTTCCGTCATCCTCTTCAACACAGAACTCGGCAGGCCCCCACTCGTTACTGACAGACAAGGAGGTTTTTAATGGCATTGAGGACTCATTGGTATATTGCACGCGAAATATATCAGCCGTGCATACTTGGATTCGTATCAGACCTTCGCTCAACTCAAGAGTAAGACTTCTGTCATCCACAGTATAAGGACCGTTCGGTGTCAACGGGTCGCATTCCAGCTTCGGTTCTGTATCAGTATCACCGTCAACATTTGTATTCGTATCCATATCCGTACTTATACCTGTATCCGAATCGGTATCAGTATCAGTATCGCTGTCTGTATCTACATCAGTATCTGTATCGATATCGGTATCTGTATCGATATCCGTGTCTGTGTCTATATCTGTATCTATATCTCCGTCTCCATCAGCGTCCGTATCAGTGTCCGTATCAGTATCACTATCAGCATCGGCATCAGTATCAGTATCAGTATCGGTATCACTATCACTGTCGCTATCGGCATCGGTATCAGCATCAGCATCGATATCGTTATCAGCATCGGTATCGCTATCAGCATCGGTGTCTGCATCACTGTCTGCGTCCGCATCCGAGCCTATATCAGAATCGTCAGAGTTTGTGTCCTGTTTTGAATTTGTGTCGTTTTGCGCGCAACTGAATGCTGCTAATAATCCTGCTATCAAAAAAAACCCAAGACCGCAAGTTGATTGATTCATGAAATACCTCCATGTGTTCTTCTTATTTTCACAGTGCACCCTGTCAAAAAAAAGCGGGCGGGAAATATTTTTTTCTCTAAAAATGAAACTCAGGCCTAAGTATGAGATTAAAAGGCGTCCTCAGGTCTAAAGGGCACATTTATCTCTTGCGGAGGCATAACAGATAGTTCCCAACTCTTATCTTCCGGAAATGCTGTCAAAGCAATACCTTTGCGGCGGCCGGCAGCAGACCATATGACAGCCAAGGGAATTTGAACTTTTTCCCCCTTTTTTATAGGTTTAAAACGTACACGGACAGTACCTCGCGAATCAGGATCACTTACCGTCAGAACACCGTCGGTTTGCTGCATCGCCCTTTTCGCCTCATTGTCAAGCTCGGCACCGGACGGAAGATCAATTAACAGCATCGGATGCGATACCGATGTTCCGCCGCTATTGGTAACGGTTGCAATATAGGCCGAACGTTCACCGGCAAATCCGGCATCTCCTGAAAGATCGGCACTTAAAGTTCCCAAGTTGAGCTGCTTTGCCGGACGCACATAGGTTGACGCTACTGAGACAAGAGGGACAACTCCGCTTTCCGGTTTGGGTTCTACTCGAATGTCTATTGAGTCTTTTGGGGCTAATTTGCTGAGAGTGATTATCACAGGATTTTGACCGAGCATAAGTTTTTGAGACGGATGCTTTCCGATTATAATATCCGTCTCGATTGTTTTCTTGTCGCCGATAATACCGAAAACACCGAAGGAGCGCGCAGCTAACCACCAGAAAAGAGTCTCTCCGCCCAGAGACAAAGCCGTGCCGGCCTCCGCTGCTACTCCTTTTGCTAATTCCAACGCGAGTTCGTTGTCACCGACTTGATGTGCGGCAATAGCCAGTGCCGCAGTCGCCTGGATTTGACGAGCCCCTTTTCTTAAAGGAATCACACCCTTCTCTTTGTCGGAACGAACATTCACAGTGCGTCCGCCGTTAAAGGCAGTCTCAAGATATTCTTTGGCCAAGGTCAGCATAAGTTTTCCTCGAATATCTCGATTGTCCGCCAACAATAGGGCCGCAGCACCCCGGCTAAGCACCCAAGGATTATTGCGATTTCGTTTTACAGAAGAACGCAGATTATCTTGTATTGTTTGAATCATCTGGCCGAGAGGAGAAGTATCATTCGAAGCAGTCGTGATCGAAAGAGCAGCCAATAGCTCAGAATTAAGCGTATTCTTTTTTTTTTGCTCCTCAAAAATTTCGGTAACAGCTCTCGCTGTTGCTTCCGAAGCCCAAAATACTTCCGTATTAGAAACCGCTGCCCACGCCGCTGCCGCACAGGCCGTGCTGATAAACAAATTTTTGCCGTTAACATGTCCGTCACGCTCGGTCACTTGTTCCATGCGGCGAAGCAGGTCATCAGGAATAGGACGACCGGCCATAGTCAATGCCCAGGCGACTAGCGCTGGATCCTTCTGCTTCCATAGGTCAAGAGATGGGTCGTTTTGCATAGCATCCGGTCCCATCAAGATCAGCTCGCCTTCAGGCTTGATCGCGTCATTTGGAATGTTAAGCTGCAACCATGTCGTCTTTGTTACAGCCGACGTAACCTTAGACTGCCTCAACAACCCTGAGCGCAGTACCGAGATTGGGAGAGTTTCAACTCTTCTACCGACACCCTTTGAATCGCTAACGGTTACAGTTACCTTGCCCGGTCCTTCTTGTTTTGCGCTCAAACGAATTCGCTTCTCAAAGCCGCCTGCCGGACCTACGAGAATCGGCTCTTCTTTTGCTCCGTTTTCAAACTTTGCATCAACAGCACCGGCGCCTTCAACAGAAATTGAAAGTCCGTTTAAAACGTTTTGCTCAGTCGACTCTCCGGGAAGTAACGCACCGGCAGCCGAAATTGTCAGCATTTCTTTAGAAGTCAGCCGTGTAATCGGCAACATATCGAGAATAGCGGGAAAGCCGGAGTTAAAATCTCTACGCGTTATGCCCGTTCTTCCGTCTTTTGTCCAGGTTAACGCAATAACAGACCATGTGCGCGGTTCATCATCTACCTCAAAAGGCACGCTCAATTTCTCACCCATCGAACCGAGAGTCGGTTTTGATCTTTTAATGGAACGCCATGACCGCTCGAATTGGCGAATAGGATAAATATTCGATTCAAAGTCAGATTTGACGCGGAATTCTCCCATTCCCCTTAACGGTTCATCCTCTACACCCTGCAATTCGTTATATAAGTCATATGATGCCATTGATTCATTAAACAATTCTGAAACAGCATCCAAAGTCGCTCGATCGATCTCAATTTGAGTCAGCCTTGCGATCAATTCATCCTCACCCGCTGCTTCGGCGTACATTGTTCCTTTCGGCAGCACTCTGGCAAAGGGATCGGCCATATCATCCGGCGTACCAAAAATTCCGTCGGGGCCGGCCGAACTTAACTCAAACCCGGGCGGAAGCGGTTGAAGAAAACCGAAGCGCGCTGAATCGCCTTTCTTTGTTCGAATGATTGCCATTCTTCGTCCCCATCCGTCAAAAATGCATTTCGGATTCAAAGGGATATCGCCGTCTTCATCACTATAGTCATAGTTTTCGGTATATTCTTCATCCGAATACTGTTCAAACAACACATCAAGCCAACGCGTCGGATCTTGACCTTCAACTCGAAGATCGAGATTTCGTTTACGCACAAAACTTCGAAGCTGAATGAGCAGTGAAAGCAGATGTTTCCTTGTCACACGTGCCGCCACGTTATCAAACGTAAAGGAGGCGTCCATGTTTTCCAAGTCTTTAAGAGACATAGGTGCACCGCTGAGCGTCATCAGATCAATTCCTTGAAGGTAATTAAACCCCTTAACAGCATTGAGTGCTTCGGCATTGAACCGATGCTTGTCCGGCGCAGCAAATCCAATATCGTTGACTCGATCGGGAATGAGTTCCTCCAGTCGCGCTTCAAGAGTACGAACAGCAAGAGCAATTCTTCCTTTAACAAACCTTGCTCGCGCGCGGACAGGATCGCGAAGAATTCCGAACGAAGACGGATTTTGCATACCCGGCATGACCGTTACCGACTTGTCTCTAAGTACAGCAGGTGCTGCATCGTCGCGAAGTGTACAAGCAGCGGCAAGCGCCTCAAGCAATTTTCCGCCGTTCGAATAGATGTCTTTCAAATAGCGGTCAAAAGCCGGAATCATTTGTTCCTCAAGTCGGCTGACAAAGTTCTCCGCCTCATTCATAGGAACTATAAACGCAGAGCTTTCAGCGCCGTCCTCAGGGTTTGCAGAAGAGATATGTACTGCACTGTTTTCAAAGGATGCCGAAATCTCAATTGGCTTATTAGGAATTACAAAAACAGAGGACACACCCCCTCTCACCGGAGTTGAGGACGGACCGATCAGCGGCCTGGCCCTAAGAACAAATTCGCCATAGAGATTTGTCGGGAGCGTTATTTTTGCATTGCGTACAGCACTCACACCGCGAACGATCTGTTGCATGATCGGAATGAGTTCGATATTTGCATTATTATTTGAAGTCCCAAAGCCGGTCCACGGCTCTACCGACTTGAGCAGGGCCAGCTCAACAGGATATGAAGCCGCATCGTCTTTCAGATGAAGCTTGACATCAAAGGTCTCTCCGATCTTTAGCAACACCTTGCTCGGTCTTACGCGCACTGCTCCGTCCAAGTCAATAGGCACACATCGCTCTTCGTATTCGTTCTCTTCATAGGATTCATCTTGGTCCGACGGTTCATCGCCCACTTTTATTTTTAAAGACGATGCTGTAACGCCTCCGCATCGGTCTTCACCCTCAATTCCTACTTTAATTTTCGGTACTACTTCAAAAACGGCTATTCCGTCCGCATCGGTTTTTGCCTTGTGCTTTCCGGTAACAGAACTCGCAATAACGACACTGGTCTTCTGCAACGGCTTGCCGTCAGCATTTACAGCCCTCACATAAAGGCGAGACGGAAGTCCGGGCAATAAATCACCGCCTTCTACACTCACGCCGATCTGAGGTTCATTGCTCATCGCACGAACCGCAAACTCCGTTGAAGCTTTGCCGAGGCCGGCCCTTTCTGCCCAAATTTTGCCTACAGCATTTGACCCATTGACATAGGAACGCGGGATTGTCCAGAATAGTGTTGCGAAGCCGTTTTCATCCGTTTTGATTTCCTTTTCTTTTCGATCTGCATTTTTTGCTTTGTCATCTTTTGGTTCCAAAGCTTCTTCTGTAAATCGAACATCGGCTCCCTTTACCGGTCTTCCGTCACTACGACGAACTGTTACCTCCACACGAACCTTTGATCCAATTTGCACAAGAGTCTTCTGCGGCGCAGCAGTGACAACCAACAGCGGAGCTTCCCGCCGCTTTATTGATACAGATGCAGTCGCATTACATATCGATTCTATATCCGCCTTCAACCGTAGCTCGGCTGCGTTGGAAGGAGCCTTGCTCGTTACCAAGAACACACCGGCTTCACTCGTTTTTATTGTTCGTTTATCCTGTAACGAACGTCCGTCCTGATCGGTAACGGCAATCCTAACCGGTTGGAAGGCAATGGGTCTACCGGATATCTCACTAACGGCACGTCCGATAAATGTGACCGTTTCTCCGGGTTGAACAGCGTTTCGGTCTGCAACCAATTCAATCCTAATTGGAGAAGAAACGGCAACAGGCATGCTAAAGCTCCGGCGCAAAGCTCCTAAAGATGTTTCTATAGTGATTTCAAAATCGTCAACATCTTCAGGGACAGAAATATCCGCAGACGCTCGCCCGTTTGTATCTGTTTTTAGAACCGCCTCAACATCATCCGGTTTAAAAGATGTTAAAATCTTAATATTCCCGAATCGAGCAGGTCGAAGATCCTTATCGTCAACAACCTCATACATTGTAAAAAACAGCTTTAGTGTCGATCCCTGAATTGCTGTTTCCGCACCTTCTATACCGAGTTCGAGACCGGTTATTTGAGTTTGAGAAACGTTTTGTATTTTGCTATCTGCTTGTACGTTAAAAACCCAGAATCCGATAACCGCAAAATAGACCGATAAAGCGATTGGAAATGCCGAAAAATTTTTTTCTATAATATATTTAGATTTCATTTCGCACCTTTTCCATCTGAAGTGCGTTGCAATACTTCCACGGTTTTTTCAGGCAGCACCGAAATGGCCTCCGGTCTTCCGGCATCCCATGCTGTAATGCCGATCCCTTTGAATTTTCCGGCAGCAGTCCATAGCCACTTTAAAGGAATGGATATTTCTTCTTTCGGACGCATGGGCCTTAGCTTTATTTGCATAGTATCAGAAGAAACCGTCGGCTTACCGACAATCCACGGTTCCATAGCCTTCTCCGTTTCCTCATCATCCATGACCGCAGCCGGAAGAGATATTTCTACGACAGGTTCCCTAACAGTACGGGGAACGCGATTTCGTACTATCAGCAAAAGACCGGATAGCTCTCCCTGCTTTCCAGTTATCCCGTCAATACGTACCTCAAATGGGCCTACATGGGGTAACTCTTCGTTCCAATCTACAGCGTATTCCGCTTCGGCTTCAACCATAAGAATCTCAGAGCCGCCCGTTTTGATTTTAATAGGATGTCTCCCTCCGTTGCCTAGGTTAGGAATATTGTATTGTCCCTTTCCGTAGGCAATATTCCCGTCAGCCGACTCGTATTGATTTTTGTCTACTGCAACAACCAACGTTTTACCGGGTTTGTCCTTGCCTAGCATAGCTGCTGCGGCCTGAGAGACCATTTCATATTCAGCACAAAGCCCGCTTGCGGTTGCAGATCCTCTTGCATCAGCATGAATCTGCCGAGCCATGGAGCGAAGGATATTAAATGCCGCATTATCATCGCCGCTTCTGACCCTAGCCAATGCCAAATACGCTGATGCTCCAAAAGAGTCATAAATGCCGCACGTCGGATCTGTCTTGTCATCCTTTCCGCCCTCAAACCACGGATCTCCGTCAATAAAAACCACAGCCTCATTAGCACGATCGAGCATTTCTTCGGCTCTTTTGCCGGCTTGGTTCTTTGGTGCTGTCCAATATAGCGCCGCCGAGCATTTTGCAAAAAGCCATGGTGCATCAGAAAACAAAGCAGCACCGCTTTCAACTTTTCTACGCAGCTCATGCAGGAGTTTCTGCAGCTGCGCCTCGATATTCTTTCGCGCATTCATATTTAGATAAGCCGGCGAGAGGAAAAACAAGACGCGACTTTGCCGTAAAACCGTTTCAAAATCCTGTGTCTTTTCTTTTTCCAATATATCGGAAAGGACCTCCATCGCTTCTTCAAAAAAAGCATCGTTACGGTTTTTATTCGTCCACTCTGCACCGATAATTGTACTGAGATAAACTGCATCGATCGAACGCAGGTTAGTTTTGTCGTTCTTGTCCTGCCCCCAAATAGGATCGGTATTGCCTCTAAGCATCGCATCCAGCCATGCTGTACGTATGTTTATGCCGTATTTCTGACGAAAGATAGCCGAACCTAAAAACACCTCTATTTTTCCTTTACCTTTCGGTTCCGCCCCCTTGGGAATATCAATTAATACTTTGCCTCGTCCTCTAAATATTTCTACAATTTTAGATTTTGCTTTGCGCTTGCTCGGTTTTACAACAACAGATCTCCGCATCGCATCGACCGGATTATTATTTTCATCATATGCAGCAAATGTTATTTTCCCCGAGGCAGCTTGAGAGAAAACCGCTTTGGCAGAAACCTCGACAGTGCCGAGAGGAGGTATTTGCACATTTTTAATATCTACAGGTGATATACCTAGATCATCAGTACCGGTTACCGAAACCCGAACGATTCGCTGTTTGTCCGTTCGGTTTGACAGGCTTATAGGCAAAACAATTTCATCTCCGAGGGTTACTCTATTGGGAAGAGGCGAATCGATTAACAAATCCTCCGCTACACGAATTTCAGCGGAATTCGACCAGACCCATCCGTCTTCACGCCAGACAATTACATCAACAATATAGGTAGTCGCTGCCTCTGCCAGGGGAATGGAAATTGTAGTAACTCCGGAAGAAGACAGCTGAGTTTCCGCCGTAAAATATAGCGTAGCAGGAAAATCTTCTCGTAGTATTCCATTAAATTCATTTTTCCTTCCCAATTTGCCATGAGTTAACCCGCCCAAAGTTCCTTCACCGTACCCGCTGCCGCCGCCCCCGCTGCCGGTACCGCTCAAACCGAGGCCTCCGTAGCCAAATTGGCCTCCTACTGCATCGCCGATTAGTTCTTCAATCGCTTCATCGTTTAACCTGTCATAAGCAGCAATTAGATTTTCAAACATTGCCGTTCCGGGGGATATCGCCGCAAGGCGCGCCATAAGGCGATCTTCTCCGGAGACACGTGCATAGACGGTACCCTCCGGAATCACACGGTCCCATGGATCTCGAATATCGTCGTTTGTTCCCATTATACCGTCCGGTCCCGGGCTCAACAGCTCATATCCTTCAAGATCTGCAGATAATAGAAATCGCGGTTTCTTCTTGGTTTTTCGTATAACAAAACTGCCGCCCCAGGGATCGCGCAAATCAGCAGTAGACAAAATGCCGCGGCGCACCATTTCGGAGAGCTTTCGTTCCGGAGGCACTGCCGATTGAACGAGTGATCGCGTCTCATCATTTTCTGTCGGATTGAACATCGCTGACAGCATTTGCAACAGACCCACCAATCGTTTTCTAGCAACCCTTTTTGCTACATTTTCAAAGCAAAAACTCGGATCAAAATCCGTCAGCATATTCACAGTAACCATGCCTTCGCCTAAGGTCGCAGCTTCTTCGTCTCCCGAGTTTTCAAGTACAAAGTTCAGCGCATCTTTTTTAAACCTTCGATACTTACCAAGGCCGACAACAATGTCTTCCAAAGTTTCAGATGCAAGCGATTGGAAAAGAAAGTCTTCCACAGCAAGCATCCATTGACCTACCGTAGTATTTCGAAATGTTTCGGCAAGGCGCAATGCATCTATTTCCATTTCGGGACCCAATATTGCTTCCTCACCGTCCGCATAATTGTTTTTGTCAATCACTGCATATTTAAGAAGTGCCGAACGAAGTATAAGATTGGCTTCATTTGTATCGGCCTGAAGCACACGCTGCTGAAACTCCGAGTTCATAAAATATTCCGCAAATGAAATCTCTCCGGCATGCCTTGCAAGATCGCGCACAGCCACTGCCGCAAAGCTTTGCGGAGCTCCTTTCGGTGTGCTAATAGTCAGAGACGCCTTTTCTTTAACATTATATTGTTCTTTGTCGAATTTAAGAGACGGAAAGGACGCCCGCGAAGGTTTCACAAGTATTGGACAAGAAACTCCCTGTCCGAAAGTCGATGATTTATCAAGATCGAGCATGGGTCTTGCCAAAACATTACATACGCCGAGTCGATTTTTAGGTGCTTTCAAACGTACCGTTTTTATAGACGGCGAAGCAATAGCCGAATCAACGGGACCTGCGTGTTCGCTGCAAATCAACTCCAGATTGACAGGAAGCGTAACAGCCTCAGGCCGCCTTTCCACAGCAACCTCAAACGATTCTTCCAACTCCACAGCAGGTTTTGGTACAAACGGCAGCACAAGAACATTCTCAAGCACCGGAACACAAAGTCGAGTGCTTTCGCTCTCTGATCTGCCCTTTACACGCGCTTCAATTGTCGTCGCCGTCTGTGAAAAGCATTCATCGCCGGCATACATGGCGTAAGCCTCACGTGTAAGGTGAACGGGTACCTCGGCTAATCCATAAGCATCTATAGTTGCCTCGGCAACACCTCCTTTAAATGCGGCTCCTCGAAATTCAACTATTGTTCCCTTTTTAGGAGGTTTACCGTCATTGGTATTTACCGAAGCAATAAGTCTATCATTAACATTCGGCACAATACCGTGCAAAGGCGCAAGAATGTCTACATAGAACGAAACGTTATCAACTTTGTTTAAGTTCGGAACGCGCATCTGAAAACTTGCAGAAAAATTCTTCCGATTGTATCCGGGATGTTGAACCTCAACAGCAATATGAACATACTGATCTGAGCTTTTAGGAACATTAGGAGTATTTATATTAAAAATTACTTTGCCGCTAATATCGGTTAAACCTGTCATGCTTTTTTTCAAAACATTAATGTTAACCTCGGCACTTCTAAGCGGCATTCCTGTAATGGATCGCACAGTTACTTCGACAACCGCTTTTTCACCCGGACCTACTATTTCCGGCGTTGTCTTGACACGGACCAAAAGGTTGGAGGTTGAATGCTTTCGAATATTAAACTTAGTCGATTGAAGTTCGCGTCCTTCCGCCGAGACGGATACGAACTCCTCGCCGTAGGATGTATCTTTGCTTAGTACAAAATTCGCCGCAGCAATTCCGCCCTTTGATGTAACGGTCTCTCGCCTGTCGCCGGTACTGGAAGTAATTACCACCGGAATTCCCGCAAGGGGTCGGCCGGTAAGCACATCATCGATTCGACTCCAGAAATGAACAGTCTCTCCCGGTTCATATCGCACACGATCAGTTTTAACCGTTGCCTTTAGGGGCGATACGAGTGATACAGAAAACGAATATTCTCGATTATGTCGCCCTTTTTTAATTTCGAGTTCAAGCTCTGTCAGCTGTTCGATTTCTGACTCTTCTGGAATTTGTAACTTGATTTCGAAAACACCGTGCACATCTGTTACAAACTTTACAGTTTCTCCTCCTAAACGAGCATTAACCGTCGCATTTGCCGCAGGTCTGAGCGAAGCAACGCCAAGCACCTCATAAACCACTCCTCTTGCTCGATAGAGCCTGCCGTAACAACCCGTTCTCAACTTTTCGAGAGAGATTTCTATTCCGTTTATCGAACCTTTCGATTGTGCCTGAATTGTCGTAGATAACAACAAAATGGAGAACAGGCCAATTAACAATATATAAAAATAAAAGCTCTTAAAGCGATTCATAGTTTATCTCCAAAAAAGTGTACTTTATGCATTGGTAAAAAGAATAGAGCGATTGACAAGGCTGAGAAACATTGTTCGTACTCCGTTCTTTCTTATCCTGCACATACTCAAACAATATGCTCACAACAGTCAAGATCGTTTCTTTATAGGAAATGCCGTAGTCTATTTTTGATGCTAGTTAGCCAGGAGATACAAGCAATACTTGCGTTTCGAATATGTGTATGTTTGCATATGACGTTTTTCATACCGAAAAGAATTTGCTTGATGCTCTTTTTGAAATTGTGCCTAAATTCGGCATTTTTCTGTTCTATAAACACCTGCTTAGATATTATAATTTATAGAACTATAGTTAACATGCAGTCATAAAATGATTGCTGAGAAGTAAACCGTATTAGATGGAGGAATTACATGACGCTTATAAGACAGTTTTATCAGTTTGCGCTTGCAGTACTTTTAACGGTCGGAACCGCTTGTAGCAGCGGCGAAAAGACCTCTGATCATCTAGAAGATACAGATACAATTTTTGACAATGATTCCGAATCCTCAGGTGACGGAGACACCGACGCTGACACCGACAGCGATACGGATACCGACACCGACAACGATACAGACACTGACATCGATACAGATACGGATACCGACACGGATTCAGACACAGATACCGACACAGATTCAGACACGGATACCGACACAGATACCGACACGGATTCAGACACAGATACCGACACAGATTCAGACACAGATACTGACACGGATTCAGATACGGAGACAGAAGACACTGAGCAAAATTCTGACGCAGGTGATACGGAAACAATCCCGGAAGAATTATGCAGTCAGACCGGCGGAGTATGGGATATGCTTTCGTGCGGCCACTATCATTGCGGCAACCCGCCGGACTGCAAGGCAATTATTCCAGGATGCAACTGCGGTCCGGACAGCATTTTTGATTCCGAAAAAGGATGTATTGAATCGACAGAGTGCACATCAGACCCCAAATCCATTTGCGAAGCGTCCGGCGGAGAGTGGCTCGACATGACCTGCGGTAATTGGCTTTGCGGACAACCGCCTATTTGTGCTGCAATAATTCCGGGATGCAACTGCGGCGAAAACCGCATAGTCGATCTCGCAACCTTTGAATGTATCGTGTCAGAAGACTGTTTATAGATGGTTCGGCTCCTTTGTTGAGACGAAAAGCTTCTGCTATCAGCGCAACAAAATATGCCATCCTAAAAACAACTCTACTCGATGGGCTGTCAGAGCTAAGATGACTAAGCACAAGGTTTCGGTCAACTCACTCGATGCTCCCAGCAAATCACCCGTTACTCCGCCTACTCTTCGCTGAAAGAAAACTCCCGTCAGCTTAACAAATATCCAACCTACAAGGACTAACACTATTGCAGCCGGTCCGAACGGGATAAGAAGCAGCAGTGCGGTTAAACGGCTTAGCACTTTATGCAACGGGCGTGCACCTTCTATAAAAGGCGCTCCTGTCCCCCCTTCCCTTCTAGCATACGGAAGAGAAACCGCCTGCTCAACAATAGCTGCCCTAGAAATAATCGTAGTAACAACAATCCACATTAAATTAGCTGTTTCAATTAACTGCACGTAAGCCGACCATTTTAAACCGATTACAAAAATTATTCCTAAAGCTCCGAAAGTACCTATTCTGGAATCTCGCATTATTTCCAAAGACCTTGCCTTATCGGCCATGCTGAATAAACCGTCAAAGGAATCTGCCAAACCGTCCAGATGTATTCCGCGCGTAAGTATTGTTGCAACCGCAACAAGAAACAAACCTTCTCCAATTATCCACTTGTTTAAACCTGTTGCATCGAAAAAAAGATGAACCCCAAAAAGCAGAAAACCTATCACAGCTCCGACTGCCGGAAACCATATCAATGCATCAGCATAATTCTTTGCATCCTCGCCGGGAAAAGGCACTAAGGTCAGGGTTCTAATAGCACTTATAAGACCGTTCAACATAGATAAGCTTTCATGGATTTCGATTGGACACACCGGCTGTGTCAAAAACAGCCATTTCGCAATATATTTTCACACTTGCCTCAATTATATTCATAGCCAAGGCAGCACCTGTTCCTTCTCCCAATCTCATTTCCAAATCTAAAATAGGCTTATTTTTAGTTAATTCAAAAAATACAGAATGTCCGATTTCAGCAGACTTGTGACTAAAAAACAAATAGTCCAACACAGCCGGAGCCATTCTATAAGCTGCCAGTGCCCCCGCTGTTGATATAAAGCCGTCAACCGCTACTGCAATTCGTTTTGAAGCGGCACCTATAACAAAACCGGCAATCGCAGCAATCTCAAGACCGCCCAGAGCAGCCAATGTATTTAGAGGGTTGTCAAGCCGATCATTATTGACAGCAAGAGCAGTTTTAACCGCGTTTATTTTTAATGCGAGAGTTTCATCATTTATCCCTGTGCCTCTGCCTACGATATCCTCTACTTTACAGGGCAAAAGCGCTGCCATAAGAGCGGATGCTGCGGTGGTATTTCCAATGCCCATATCACCTGTCCCTACCATGGATATCCCATCGCGGTATGCGCTATTTGCCTCTTGCATTCCGACTTCTAAAGCTTGCAAAACCTCATCCGAACTCATTGCCGGTCCCACCGTGAAATCGGCTGTTCCCATGCTAACCTTTTTTTGAACAAGTCCGCTTGCATCTTTAAACTCGTGAGCAACACCGACATCCGCCACTCTTACATCTGCTTGAGCATGACGTCCAAGTACATTGATAGCCGCCCCTCCGCTCAGCATATTGCAAACCATCTGATAGGTTACTTCTTTGGGAAACGCTGAAACACCTCTGTCGGCAATCCCATGGTCGCCGGCAAAGATACAAATTCGCTTTTTGCCTAAACATGGATCGAGGGTGTTTTTGATCAAACAATATTTGGTTGCAATTTCTTCGAGACGACCCAAACTGCCTTTAGGCTTGGTAAGCTTATCAAGATGTGCAATGGCTTTTTCTTTGAGTGTAACATCCACAGGCACAACAGCATCAATGGTTTTTTTAACATTTTCTATCATTGAATTTCCTTTATAATAAGAGGTATGCCGCTAACCAAAAAAACAACGCGGTCCGCAACTTTAGCCGATTCCTGATTGAGCCGGCCGGCCATGTCCCTAAAGCTTCTGCCGAGAGATGTTTCAGGCACTAATCCCATACCTACTTCATTAGTCACCGCAATAATGTCACATGGGGGAGCTTTGAGAACCTCCAAAAAAGAAAGCGCATCTGTAGGCAATTCCTCGCCCTTGGTAACACTATCAGCCTTTTTGTAGTAAAGCAGATTTCCCAACCATACGGTAAGGCAATCTATTACGATAACCTGTACATCCGGCATAATCTCTTTTGGAATATCGCTAATTGCCCTCGCCAATTCTAAGGGCTCCTCAACTGTGACAAAGTTATTTTGCCTCTCATCCTTGTGCCGATTTATTCTCTTTCGCATTTCGTCGTCAGTAATTTCAGCAGTGGCAAGGAAAACTCGTTTTTGAAACTGCATAGCCGACTCAAGGGCAAATCGGCTTTTGCCGCTCCTTGAGCCGCCTGTAACAAGAGTAATTCTTTTCATGAGAGAAATTCCTTTAAAACCGCAAGCGACGTTTTCAAATCAGACTCGCTAAAAACTTCTATCGTAATTGTCCTAAAAACTTCTTTGTCTTTTAGCAGCTTTGACATTAAAAAAGACAGAACCTCTCGTTCGACAAACGCCGCCGAGCGATGATCCTTGCCTTCGTCGATTCCGTGTAAATGAATTATACGAGTATGCGTCAAATAAAGTTCGAGATATTTCTCTAATGGAAAACCTCCAATTAAGATATGTCCTATATCAAGACAGACAGACAATCCAAAACGCTCAACAATCGGAAATACCTGTTCATAGGGATATCCGAGATTTTCTACGCAAATTAAATGCGGTTCAACACCGCAAAAAAGCAACTCTTCAACAGATCTACATACATTGTCTTGCCATGTTGAAATATCAAGAGTGCCGCCAATTTCAAGATACTCAGTGTTTAGGTGCAACACATAACCGAAAGGTTTAAGTGAAAGAGTGTGCTCGATGATTCGTTTACAGAAGTCAGCTTCTTTTAGCCGTTCATTTTCTGTACGGTGCCCCAACCTGCAATATAGAGGGAGGTGAACCGTATAGTTAATTCCTGTTTTTTTCGAAATCTCTTTCAAACGTTCAACGGTCTGTTCATCCACCGGTAACGACCGATTTACGGGTTCAAAAAATAACAGTTCAATATCGTCAACCGTATCAGCCAAAGCTTCGACATTAGGTATTAGGTCGTCGGGAAAAATATACGAAGTTGTCCCAATACGAAACGGGAACAAACCTTTAATTTTTGTAATACCTGACATCAACTGCAAATCATCCCTTTTTCGCGAAGAGTCGTGTTTCGCTTTCGACAACGTGCTGTCGTCAGATAGGTTAAAAAGAGGATGTCCTGGCTTCCGGTAAAGAACAATCAGTCCTTGCCTGCCGCCTTCCCAATCGACAATGCGATCAGTGGCCGATAATGGCAGGATGTTCCGGTTCACAGTGGCGCGACCGCGCCGGATTTTAACCGGCTTCCCCTCGCTCCAACCCAAATCAGTATTTCAAACAAAGCAAATCGAGAGTTAGCTCAATCGCGAAGCAGTGTAAAACCCGAAGCAGCAAATCTGTCAAGAGTGTATCTAGATTTCATCTCCAAGGTAGATGTATTAGATCAGCCGGTTACACACGACAGCTGCTACAAAAATGATGACAAATGCCGACCTAAAAAATGTAAGTTGTCTTGTTATGTTTTTTAGGCCAAAATTTAGTCGGTATTATTGTAGATATATTTATTATGAAACTACCGTCGAAAATACAGTTAAAGGATCTCCCTCTAAGATACAAATTGCTCATTTTATATCTTGGAGCTTTCTTCTTTGTGGCGCTTGTCGGCGGCTTTTCTATGTACTATCTTGTTCGAAAAACTGTAGAAAATAATATCAAAAGCGAACTCTCCAATACCACAAACAATGTTCTAAATATGGTTCGCACAGCCGCACAGTCCTCAATTAGAAATCGGCTTAGAGCTGTGGCAACAACCAACAGAGATGTAGCTGCATATTTTCACAGTCAAGCAGTTGCGGGAAAAATGACTGATGCTGAGGCAAGAAAAGAAGCGGAGTCAATTCTTAGAAGTCAGCGCATCGGTGCTAACGGATATATTTATTGTCTAAACAGCAAAGGGGTCTTGGTAATGCATCCCAAGGGAAGCTTGGGAGGAAGCAACATTTCCGAGTACGAATTTATCAAAGACCAAATGGCACGAAAAGAAGGTTATCTTGAATACGAATGGAAGAATCCGGATGATCTTCTTTCGAAACCAAAAGCTTTGTTTATGGTTTATTTTGAGCCGTGGGACTGGATTATATCGGCTTCGGCTTATCGAGAAGAATTTTCCGAACTCATTAGCGTTGAAGATTTTGCCGAAAGAGTTTTGTCCATTCGATTCGCGCAAAGCGGATACTCCTATATTATAGACAGCAAAGGAAATTCTATTTTACATCCCTATCTCACAGGCAACTTCTATAATGCAAAAGACTCTTACGGGACTCAATTTGTACATGTTATATGCAGGGAAAAACATGGACAAATAGCATATACATGGAAAAACCCAAATGAATCAGACTATAGACTAAAATTAGCTTACTTCAACTATTTACCCGAGTACGATTGGATCGTAGTATCAACTTCATATCATGACGAATTTTTTGCTCCTTTAAAAGACGTACGCAATATTTTTATTCTCATGGCGTTTATTGCCGCATTATTTGTTATTCCCCTTTCAATAGGTATCAGCAGAAAGATAACTCGTTCAATAGAACACCTTAAAGCAGGTTTTGAACAGGGCGCATCAGGTAATCTTTCTGTCCGTATGACTCCCAAATCTCAAGACGAAATCGGCCGTCTAACACTATATTTTAATGATTTTATGGAACGGCTGGAAGACGAACAGGATAAGCGCAAACATGCCGAACAGGAGCGGTTTGCAATGTCCGAACAGTTGCGTCAATCTCAAAAAATGGAGTCCATCGGACAACTTGCCGGAGGTATAGCGCACGATTTTAACAATATACTTGCAGCCATATTGGGAAGTGCCGAACTGTTGGCTCTCGATAATGACAAGAAAGAGAATCCCCTTATAAGCAACATTGTTCAGGCAACAACCAGAGCAACAGGATTAACCAGAAATTTACTCGATTTCAGTCGAAAGGGAACGATTCAATCTATACCGGTTGATTTGAATAATCTCATAAGAGAATCGGCTCAGCTTTTGAGTCACAGTATAGATAAGCGCATTCAAATATCGGTTTTTTTGGAAAGCGTTAACTCAAAGATATTGGGAGATCCTGCCAAGCTACAAAATTCTTTTCTTAATCTGGGTATTAATTCCAGAGACGCAATGCCTAACGGCGGATCATTGGATTTTACGACCCGTGACGTTATTATTACTAAAGATCGTCCTGTAACATCGGGAATACTCAAAGCCGGCAGCTATGTTGAAGTTTCTGTTAAAGATAGCGGAAACGGAATAGCAACAGAGCATATCGATAAAATATTCGATCCGTTTTTCACCACAAAACCCCAAGGAAAAGGAACCGGATTGGGACTCGCTTCTGTATACGGCTGTGTAACAGTACATGGCGGCGAAATTGATTTGACAACGGAACACAACAAAGGAACATGTTTTAAAATCTACCTGCCGCACTCAAATGATAAAATAGAAATTAATGGAGAACAACAGACAGATTCTGCTGTTGTTTTCGGTACCGGCACAATAATGATTGTCGATGATGAGGATTTAGTCAGATCACTTATGACCGAAGCACTGAGCAAAATGGGGTACGAGATTCAAGCCTTCGGAGATCCGCAAGAATCCGTTGAATATTTCAAAGATCATTTTAGACAAATAGATTTGATCGTTTTAGATCTCATAATGCCGAAAATGAGCGGAGAGGACACACTTAAAGCACTGTTAGAAATTGACAAAGATATTCCGATACTAATCGCCTCCGGTTTCAGTGAGCGACAAGAAGTCGGTGACTTAATAAAAGAAGGAGCGAAACACTATATTCGAAAACCTTTTCAGCTAAAAGAGCTTTCAATGCTTGTTACAAAGTACAAAAGAAAAACAGACGGACATCAGGGACATCAGGGGGACGGTCCTGTTAAGTTGCCATCTTGAGGGACGCACCTGTCAAAATGGAGCTATGACTCCTCTTCAAGTTGCAGATTGTATCTGGTGCGAATATCCTGCTTTTTGGTTTTCTTCCTGGACGTTTTTTTTGAACTGGGAAGCTTGGATACTACGGTATCGCACAGTGATTCTATCTCGTTTATTT
>CAYWLQ010000019.1:0-7017 GCA_964458775.1 uncultured Myxococcales bacterium
GCTGCCTAAAATGGCAGAGTATCCCGGGATGATTATTCTCGTAAGTATACTCTTACTGGCAGGTCCGGCGGGAAAATCTGCTCAGTTTCCGCTCCACGAATGGCTTCCTGAGGCAATGGCCGGTCCGGGACCGGTTTCGGCCCTTATTCACGCTGCTACTATGGTAAAAAGCGGCGTTTATCTAGTGGCCAGACTGCTTCCCATTTTTTATTACGGAAAGTATGCCCTTCACCTCGACGATGCTGCAGTGTTCTTTCAATTGACAGCATGGATGGGAGCTATAACAGCGTTTTTAGCGGCTAGTCAGGGACTCGTAGCTCTCGAACTGAAAAAAGTTTTGGCCTATTCAACCGTCAGTCAAATAGGTTACATGATGCTGGCGTTGGGAGTTGCCGGCATGCGTCCTGACTTGCTGGTTCAAGGTTATACGGCAGGCGTTTTTCATTTGCTAAGCCATGCTATGTTCAAGGCATGTCTCTTTCTCTGTGCCGGCACCGTTATTCATGCTGTTCATACTTTTTACATTACCGAAATGGGCGGTCTCAAAAAATACTTGAGATTTACGTGGTTGTTTATGGGAATAGCCGCCTTATCGTTAGTCGGTTTTCCGTTTACCCCCGGGTTCTGGAGCAAAGACTTGGTACTGCTCACGGTTTTATCCGCTGACCTGCCCTTATTTGTGTTTGCACTAGTTACAGTGGGCATGACGGCTTTTTACACAACTCGATTTTTCGGCTTGGTCTTTCACGGTAAAGAAACCGAAAACGTTGCTCACACCAAAGCTCACGGCGGTCATATGGACGACGGCCACAAAACCATGGCAATTGCTTGCGGTATTTTGGCGGTTATGATTCTTGGCGCAGGAATTTTCGGCAAAACAGTAGAGCATATCTTGATGAGCGGGTTTGACTATTCGCTCACACAATCCCTTAAACTACCTGTAGAAGCGGCGGCGACTGATCATCTAGGACATACCGTCATTCTGGTTACCTCTATAGGCTTTTTACTGCTCGGTGTAATTCCCGGGTACTTTTTGTATATAAGAAGAAAAATAGATGTACATAAGTTGGTAACAGAAAATGCCTTGCTAAAAGCTGCTCACAGTTTCTTGTGGAAACGCTGGTATATTGACAGCACTTATCTAAAAATATTTGTAACGGGTAGTTACAAACTTGCAAATTTTACAGCCTTTAAACTCGAAGAAAATTATGACAGGTTGATTCACAGAACTTTGCCTACATTTTTAACTCAAAAGGGGCCGACCCTGTTGGCTTTCTTGCGAACCGACGGCCATGAAACCGCTTATGCGGTGGGCTATATTCTTATAATCTTCTCGATCTTTATTGCAGTGTTCTTCTCCACTACGGGGGTGTGGTAAAATGCCGGCTATTTTATTACAAATCATTCTAGCGCCCCTGGTTGCGTCTCTTATAATTTTCTCAATCAGAAAATTCGCCCCGCGCGCAGCCGGAGTAATTTCTACCGCATCACTGGTATATAGTCTTTATTTAATATACTTGGCAGGAAAACAGGTAATTGCCGGAGAAATTCTAACAGAAGACTATTTACTAATAGCGCCCGGAATAGAAATGGGTCTGTTAGCTGACGGCCTCAGTTTGCCTACTTTGGCGGTAATAGCCCTGCTATGCACAGCGCTTTCTATTTATGCCGTGCACTACATCGACCACCGAATTGAGATTTTGTACGCTGACGAAAGCAAAGAAGTGCAAGATGCTTTTTTTGCCAGGTTTTACTATTTGTTTTTATTGTTTCCTGTGGGGTTTTACGGCGTAACCCTGTCTACCAATCTTGCGGTTATGTACTTCTTTTTAGAGGTTCTGACTATTACCCTTTACTTTCTCATGGCGTGGTTCGGCTATCGCGATAGAGTTAGAGTTGCCTTTATTTGCTTGGCATGGGGACTGGTCAGCGCTTTGTTTGTGATTACCGGAGCAATAGTTGCATACTCAGTTACCGGGAGCTTTGAAATTGCTGAGTTGGCCAAATTGGCCGGTACTGACAAAGCTACCATCGTAATAGGTCTTTTCCTTGTAGGACTCTTGGCAAAGCTGGCGATCTTTCCCTTTCATGTTTGGATGCCCTGGGTACACGCAGAGCATCCCACCTGTATTGCCGGTTTGCTGGCGGTCTATGCCAATCTGGCTCTTTATATTCTCATAAGAACAGTGGTCAGTCCTATGATGGACGACTTTACGCCCTTCGGTCCGCCGCTAATGGTGCTGGCATTGATAACCATGGTCTACGGTTCATATCTCACCATGGCCCAAACAGATATCAAACGATTAGCGGCGTGCTCCACAATAAGTCAAATAGCTTATTCGGTATTGGGTTTGGGCTCTATGACAATTGTCGGCATAGAAGGGGGAATGTTCTTTTTCCTAAGTCACATAATGGGAAAAACCCTGTTCTTTTCCACCGCCGGCATTGTGGTTTACACCACCGGAATTCGAGACATGAATCAAATGGGCGGCTTGGCCCGCAAAATGCCGGCCACTACAGTACTCTTTGTTTTGGGAGCCATGATGCTGTCGGGTTTCCCGCCCTTCTCCAGCTTTACGGCAGAGTGGATTATGTTTACCGGTATTTTCGAACAGGGAGTACTTTCTGCCCCCTTCGGCATCATCGTAGGCATAGGCGGAATAATGGCAATTCTATTAACAGTGGGATACGCCTTTGCCGGACTAAGAAAAATCTTCTTTGGACCGTTAGGCACAGCATTAGAAGGCAAAGAACTAAAGGACCCTCCCCTTTCCATGACAGTTCCTCTTTTCGTAGTAGCCGCAGCATCTATCTTTTTGGGACTGTATCCTAGAATCCTGATGGATCTTTTGCACTCCGTTATCGGCGGTTAATTTTTATGTTAAAATTTACAGATGAGCAGCTTGAGAGATATAGCAGAAACATTCTTCTGTCTAATGTCGGCATAGACGGTCAGCTAAAAATAACAAAAGGCCGTGTGTTAATTGTCGGTGTCGGCGGGCTCGGCTCGCCCGCTGCTTTGTATTTGGCAGCAGCCGGAGTCGGAACAATAGGCTTAGCTGACGCTGAGGTAGTAGATATGTCCAATTTGCAGCGACAGATAATACATTTTACTCCTGATCTGTGCAGACCAAAAGTTGAGTCAGCTGCTGAAAAAATTGGAGCACTTAACCCTGAGGTAAAGGTTATCACTTATCAAGAAGCCGTTACTGTTAAGAATATAACTAATATCATAAAGGACTACGATTTTATAATCGATGCTGTTGACAACTTTGAGTCGAAGTTCTTGATAAATGACGCTTGTGTTATAGGAAACAAACCTTTTTCTCACGCAGGAGTGCTTCGTTTCAACGGACAGACTATAACGGTTTTGCCCGGTAAGACTGCATGTTGTCGGTGTCTCTTTGCCGAACCTCCGCCAAAAGAAGCTGTGCCGCTGTGTTCTCAGTCAGGAGTACTAGGTGCTGTTGCCGGCATATTGGGTACAATACAAGCAACAGAAGCCCTCAAATATTTAGTCGGCATCGATCATCTTCTGTTTAACAAATTACTGGCTATCGACGCTGCCGAAATGTATTTCCGCACAATTTCAATAAATAAAAATTCACACTGCCCGGTTTGCGGTGATCACCCCGCCATTACAGATCTTAAAGAACAAGAGGTTTCGAATTGTGCCGCCATTAATAGAAACTCATAAAAAACAGCCGTAGTGTCCGCATTTGAACCTTCCAAAACAAAACTACAAATTTCTTATATAGTACTCGTGGAAATCAAAACGAAGACATTGAAAAGACATATATTTGTGTCTTTCTATTTGATTACGATTTCTATATTGTTCTTTTTTCATTTCAAGGAGTATATATAGACAAGACAAAGTATTGTGGGGATTTAATAGTGTATAGCAACAATATTTTGTATTTTCATATTGTTTGACAAAAGAGGATGTTCTATGGAAAAAAAATCAGTAAAAAAAGTTCTTGTTTTAATAATAGTTTTTATCTTCGGTTTCTTGGCAGCAGCAATTATTTGTATGTTGTGGAAACAAGCCGATTGCAATAAAGCCGATCTAAAAAATGCTGCACCCTCCCACTATATTCATCGAATTGAAGACATAAAACGAGACGGTGTACCTGAACCCAAACTGGAAGGAAAAAGCGGGTTGCGTATTTACTATGACGGTGTTCACGGTGCTAGACACTTATATGACCGAGACAACCGGAGATATCGTACAGATTACCATACTATTTCGGGATGGTATCGTTTGTTGGAGGCACTTAGGACTGCCGGATACGCAGTTCATACCGAGGATTATGCATGTTTTGATGCTGAGTCGTTAGCTCCGTATAATGTGTTTATGATTGGAGAACAAACTTATCACGCTCGTTTTATGACAGATGATGAACGCAGAGATCTTGTTGAGTGGGTTAAAAACGGCGGAGGTCTTTTCTTAACAGTTGAACATACAAACGCACACTACATGAGTGATGTCTTTAACCTTCTGGTTCAAGACATGCCTATCAAAGCGCGATTTGACAGTATTTGTGATCCGGCAAGCTCTCATCAACAATCTCCTGATTGGATGACTTTTTCAACATTTAAACCTCATCCTGTAACTGAAGGAGTCAAATTGTTTTCTTTTGATAACGGATGCTCATTGGATACCGAATTCGGAATAATGTTCTCTTCGGATCAATCGTGGTCGGACAAGTATGATCCGAAAGCCCAACCGGTTGTTCACAACGGCAACAAGAGAAAGGATGAGGGAGAACTAGAAGGTCCGCTTACCGGTGTTGCTGCTTTTGAATACGGCAAGGGTCGTGTAGTTGTAATAGGAGATCACAACTCCCTTACAAATACATCTCTTTATCGCAACGACCATCACCGATTTGCCATGAATGCGGTTAGGTGGTTAGCTCATGCTGAAAACAAACCGGAACTGATTGACTGGAAATATCCGAACGGTTATGATTTTCTAATTCATACCGGCGCCGGTTCTCAATTTGAACTTCACAAAAAGAATAGAGTTTTGGGTTACAGAACAGCATACGGCTTTATGGGAAAAGAACCTCAACTGCGTCCATGGACTTCAAATACAATGCGGGTAGGTGATAACGCTTTGTTTCTAGGCGCTCCTACTAAGTCATACAGTGAGGAAGAGCTTGCCATGATAAAACAAGCTTTAGAAAAGGGAGAACCTGTTGTTTGGTTGGCTACAGTTCAGTCAATAGAATCAGAGGCAGGTCAACAGCTTCAATCGCTTCTAGATTTCAGCATATCATTATATGAGGATTCGAATTTACAGCATCCGCAACCCTACGAAGTTATCGGCTCTGCAGAATGGACGCGAAAAATCTTTAGAGTATTTGTCAACAAGGGCACTCCAAACATTAAAGTCGAAGGACTAGATCCAATTGTACAACTATCCAGAGGAACTAAACACGTTCAAGATAAACAATGGGAAGATCGTGCTGTGCTTATTGATCTAATCTCATCCAAAAATATCGGAGCCTCAAAATTCTACGTTATTGCGCCCTTTGACCTATTCGACGATCGGGGACTTAGCGATCTCTACGCAGAAGGGGCCGATGTTATTAGACAACAAATGGCAGAGCTTATGCTTATGACCGCAAAGTTAGTAGTCGGTGATAAAACAATATACGCTGATTGATTTCATTATATAAGAATGGGCCGAATCCTTTTGTTATTCTTGTTTTTAGGAGCTTGCGGAAGCAATCTCAGTGGAAGTGTTATTACACCGGCAGGACAATGCAGTATTGATCCTAACTTCAACGGTTGATCATCACATCACTCGCGTAAGTTGCTGAAAAAATTGAACGCTAAATATAGTGCCCCATATGAACTACAATATTGGCAACTGCGTTTTTTGATACTATCTCCTCATGTTTGTTAGAGTTAAACCAAAACCCAACGGTAAGAAATCAATTCAAATGGTGTCCGGCCGGACGGTTATGCTTGATTAGGCTAAGAACAAACGGATTGAACAACTGACATCAAGCCTTCAATCGCACACAATAGAGATCATATGCCTTATAAATATCAGAGAAAGGGCTTTGGTTTGGTTTATACTAACGACTGTGTTCTTGAAGTATCGAGAGGCTCTCTCTTGCGTTTTTCGACACTTCGCGGTTACGATGGTTTTCCAACTTAGTTAATAAAGGAATGGCTTCTTGCGCTTTTGTCGGAAATTTCTTAACCGCATTGCAAGCATAAACCAAAAGCTCTATATCGTCAGATTTGAGGGCTTCGATTATAGAAGGTAGAGCATTAACCCCCATCCAATTGAGCATATTTTTTGCTACTTCCGACATGGTACGAACCTTGTCAGTGCCGTAACTATAAGACAGTTTGCTAAGGGGGCTATCTGTACGGAGAGCTTGCAACAGACGTTTGGCTAGAGCATTGGGATTTATCTCGCGATGTATGCGATTGGCCCGTTTGCGCAATTCGCGGTTTTGCGCAACAAGTAGTTTAATCATCTCGTCAATTGTCTCGTCTGCCAGATCTTTTTGTGTAGAAAGCATGCCGATGACAGCGATTTGTACACGCCAGTCGCCGCTGTCTCGCAACGCGTCAACAAGCTCGACTTCGTCAGCGCTTTTCAATTTTTTGATGACCAATTTACGTGCGTTTCTTTCTTTTTCTGACTCCTGCCGGTCCGCTGTACCGCTAGTAAAACTAACATTCATATTGCGTTCTCTAACTTCAACGTAACGCTCAAATCGTTTAAGTAGTTTTTTGGAAAGAGCTTTGCTCGGATCGAAAATGTTTTTCTTCTCTCTTGGATCTTTACGCAGGTTGTAAAGCTCATGGTGATTTGAGGCGAAGTCGTGATGAAAGTGATAGTCTTTATATGCAAGAAGTGACCTGGTTCCGTAACCGGTACCAAACAATTCAGATACTACTGCACCTTCTGTAGCCTCCAGCACAGGTCCAAAAATCGTTTCCATACGCGATTTGGCTATCCCCTGAAGATAGTGATCGCCGTGCGAAAACAAC